>DATIUR010000375.1:0-13606 GCA_035466675.1 Anaeromyxobacteraceae bacterium
GTCCGCCGGGCTTCCGGTTCTCCGAGGGCCTCGCTCCCGGACGTCCGCCGCCCGCCCTTTCGGTCCGCGTGCCGGACGCCGAGAGGCGCGTGATGCGGAAACTACCGGCCGGGAGCGCCGTCGGGCCCGCGCTCCTCCCAGCGGTCGGGCGCGCCGTCGCCGTCGAGGTCGCTCCCGATCCGGTCCACCCGGCCCCCCGTCCACCGCTCCCAGGTGTCCACCTTCCCGTCCCCGTCGGTGTCGCGCTCGGTGCGGACGAGGACGCCGCCCTCGTACCAGCTGCGGACGGCGCCGGGGCGGCCCGGGCCGAAGGTGTACTCCTTGCGGACGAGCCGGTCCCCCTCGAGGTGGAGCGTCGCGTCGGGCGTGCCGTCGAAGTCCATGTCGTAGGAGAGCTCGGCCAGCGTGCCGTCCGGCGCCAGGCGCTCCCAGCTGTCCACCCGGCCGTCGCCGTTCAGGTCCTTCTCCCGGCGGGTGACGATGGGCCGGCCCTCCGGGCCGGCCCGCGAGAAGATCCAGGCGTCCGGCTTCCCGTCGCCCCCGAGGTCGAGCCCCGCCACCGTCTCGCCCGGCCCGGGCGAGGAGGGCCCTCGCGCCGGCGACGCGGGGGCGCCGGGGCCCGGACCGGGCCGGGAGACCGACGCGCAGCCGAGCGAGAGGCAGGCGAGGAGGAGCGGGGCGCGCATCGCGAGGCGGGATCGTACCGTATTTGACACCATATGCGAGGTCACATACGTTCAGTCGCGCCCGATGGCCCGCAAGAAGATCTCCACCACCGTCTACATCACGCCGGAGCAGAACGAGCGCCTGAAGCTCCTGCACGATCGGACCAAGGTCCCGGTGGCCGAATACATCCGCCAGGGGATCGACCTCGTGCTCGACAAGTACCGGGGCGCGCTTCCGGGGCAGCTCTCCCTCGAAGACCTCGGCGCGAAGAAGTAGGGTCCGGGAATGGCGAGCGATCGGCGGGCCGCGGTGCTGGGGGCGGCGGGCTTCATCGGGAGCCACCTCTCGGACAGGCTGCTGGCCGAGGGATGGCGCGTCCTGGGCGTGGACAGCCTCATCACCGGGACGCGCCGGAACCTCGAGCACCTCGCCAGGGAGCCCCGCTTCGAGCTCGTGGAGCGGGACATCTGCGAGCCGCTCGACGACCTGGGGCGCTTCGACGCGGTCCTGGACCTGGCCTCCCCGGCCTCGCCCGTCGACTACCTGCGCCACCCCTTCGAGACCCTGCACGTCGGCTCGATCGGCGTCGAGAACGCGCTCCGCCTGGCCAGGAGCTCCGGCGCCGTCTTCCTGCTCTCGTCCACCTCCGAGGTGTACGGCGATCCGCTCGAGCACCCGCAGCGCGAGAGCTACTTCGGGAACGTGAACCCGATCGGCCCGCGCGCCGTGTACGACGAGGCGAAGCGGTTCGCCGAGGCCATCACCATGGCCTACCGGCGCTACGAGAAGGTCGAGACGCGCATCGCGCGGATCTTCAACACCTACGGGCCGAGGATGCGGCTCGACGACGGCAGGGTGGTGCCGACCTTCGTGGCGCAGGCGCTCCGGGGCGAGAGCCTCACCGTCTTCGGGGACGGCCTCCAGACGCGCTCCTTCTGCTACGTGGACGACCTGGTGGAGGGGCTCTGGCGCCTCTTCCGCTCGAACGTGACCGACCCGGTCAACCTCGGCAACCCGAGCGAGATGACCATCCTCGCCTTCGCCGAGGCGGTGCAGCGCCAGGTCGGCTCGCGCTGCGCCATCGAGCACCGCCCCCTCCCGGAGGACGACCCGCGGGTGCGCAGGCCGGACATCTCCCGGGCCCGCGAGGTGCTGGGCTGGCAGCCCTCCGTCGGCCTGGAGGAGGGGATGCGGCGGACCGTGGCCTGGTTCCGGGAGCGGGTGGCGCGCGGAGCGTGACGGAGGGGGAAGGTGGCGAGGCGCATCCTCATCACGGGCGGTGCCGGCTTCATCGGCTCGACGGTGGCCGATCTCTTCCTCGCGGCGGGGTGGGAGGTGGCGGTCGTCGACGACCTCTCCTCGGGCAGGCGCGAGAACGTCCCCGCCGGCGCCCGCTTCTACCCGTGCGACGTGCGGAGCGCGGCGGCGGCCGAGGTGGTCCTGCGCGAGCGGCCGCAGGTGCTGTGCCACCATGCGGCGCAGATCGACGTCCGGCGGTCCATGGCCGACCCGCGCCACGACGCCGACGTGAACGTGGGCGGTCTCCTGAACCTGATGGAGGCCGCGGTCCGGGCCGGCTCGGTCGAGCAGGTGCTCTTCGCCTCGAGCGGCGGGGCCATCTACGGGGAGACCGACCGCATCCCCACCGGCGAGGACCACCCCGTGCGGCCGGTCTCGCACTACGGCGCCTCCAAGGCGGCGAGCGAGCTGCACCTCGGGGTCTACCGGGCCGCCCACGGCACGCGCGTGGCCTCGCTGCGCTACGCGAACGTCTACGGGCCGCGCCAGGATCCCCACGGCGAGGCGGGCGTGGTGGCCATCTTCTGCGGGCGGCTCCTGGCGGGGCGGCCCTGCACCGTGAACGGCGACGGCCGGCAGACGCGCGACTACGTGTTCGTGGGGGACGTGGCCCGGGCCAACCTCCTCGCGGCCGAGCGCCGCCACGACGGGGCGCTCAACGTGGGCACCGGGGTCGAGACCGACGTGAACGCGCTCCACGCGCTGCTCGCCCGGGCGGCGGGCGCGACCGCGCCGCCCGAGCGGGGCCCGGCGCGCGCCGGGGAGCAGGCGAGGTCGTGCGTCGATCCCTCCCGGGCGGCCGCCGCCATCGGCTGGCGGCCCGAGGTGGCCCTGGCGGACGGGCTCCCCCGGACGCTCGAGTGGTTCCGGGGCCGGGGCGGCTAGTTCGGGCGCGAGACGGCACGCCACGCCTTCGGTCGCTCCTGCAGGGTATGCCTCGCACACGGAGGCCTACCGAAGAGGCGGCTTCGAGACGCTGACGCTCCAGGATCAGCTTCGCGTGGCATGGGTCCCTCGGCCCGTGACGCCGTCGAAGACCGGCTACGCGTTCACGCCGGCGAGCATCCCGGTGACGGTGAGCGGCGCCGACGTCTCCGGCCGGAACTTCACGGCCACGCCCTCGGGGGCGACGTACTACGTCTCCGGCAGGGTCTCCGGCCCGGTCGCCGACGGCGTCCTCGTCCCTGACCGGGAGCGCGACGGCCACCACCACCACGGCGAACGGCGGCGACTACGTCTTCCCGGGCCTCCCGGCGACTTCGGGACCATCCTGCACTGGGACGGCAGCGCCTGGTCGGCGTCGCCGAGCGGGACGACGAACGCGATCAACGCGGTGTGGGGCACCTCCGCCATGGGGCGCGAACGACGCGGTCTCGGTCCGCCGCGCATGGCGCCTCGGAGCGACGCGCTCGCCGGAGCCCTGCCGCTTCGGTTTCAGCCGAGCAGGACCTCCGGATGCGCCTTGGCAACCGTGAGGAGCTTCAGCGCCGCATCGGACGGACGACGGGCGTTCGTCTCCCAGGCCTGCACCGTTCTCGGGCTCACGTTCAGGATACGCGCGAAGGCGGCTTGCGAGACGCGCATCCGCTTCCGAACCGCGAGAACCTCGGTAGCACCCATCGGCTCCGGTGACTTCAGAACCACGTCGCGTACCGTGAGCTTCCGGTCCCCGGCGTGGAAGGCGATCGCGTCCTCGAGCCCAGCCCTGATCCTCGAGAACGCCGGCGTGGTCTTCGTCTTCTTCTTCATGCCTCCTCCTTCAACCGACGCACGAGCCCGGCGACAGCCTGGCGCTCCGCCTTCGAAAGGTCCGTCTTCTCGCGCTTCCCGAAGATCGCCACCAGGTGAGTGACGCCGCGGCGCGGGAGGTCCAGGTAGTAGACTCGAACTCCGCCCCGCTTGCCCCGCCTGGCCTCGCTCTGTGCCACCCGGGCCTTGCGCAGGCCACCAGTCCCGGGTACCAGATCGCCGACCTCGGGGTCCGCCAAGATCCTCTGCTCCAGCGCCACCATGTCATCGTCCGAGAACTCCCGGGCACGCTCGAGGCGCCTCCGATCATCGCTGAATCCGCGCGACTCGACGAACCGGCGTCTCACCCGTCGCAGCGTACCATACTACTACTAGGTAGTATACCAGCGACCCGCAAGAACCCGGTCGCGCCGCTGTCGGGTCTCCCGTATGTCTCCTGGACGCTGGGAGAAGGCCGGGGACGAGTGGGGACGCCTGGGGAAGCGGATCGCGATCCGAACTGTTCGTTACGGCGGGCGAAACGACAGAAGGGCGTGGGCTGTCGCTCGGTCAGTGGTTACCCGTCGTGAACTTCAAAATCCCTCTTCCCGCTCCAGTTGCCCAGAACCCCCGATCATCCCGGGGGTTCTTCATGTCTCGCGGCCCGGACGCCATGACTACGAATGCGAAGCGCCGGTAGGGCCAGGTGGTAACGAATACACGACGACGGCATCCGCAGAGAATGTCGACTATGAGACGTTGGTGACGGTGTTGGAGGCGCATCTCGTCTGAATGCACCAGGCAACGGCAGGCCAGTTCGAGGCATACTTGCAATCCGTCTACCGGCAGCCGGACCTCCTGCGCCGGTTCCCGTCGGGGTTCCAGTGACGCGGCCGATCTACCTTCTCGACCGATACGGACCGAAGGTCGGGGAGGCGACAACGGACTTCCTGCAGGCGGATCCGTACGGGGTCGGTGAGGCTCCGCTGTGCGAAGCATGCGGTGGCGCGATCGGGATGCTGCACTGGGAGCCGCCGCTTCGTGCCGAAATCGAGACTTGGGGCTCGACATTCGGGGACCTGGCCTTTGGGCCTGGAGACAGCTTCCTGGTGAGCGAACGCTTCCAGTCATCGTGGAGGAGTGCGGGCCTCGTCGGCCTGCAGGGGTTCGAGCCTGTCGAGATCGTCAAGGTCCGCCATCGCGGAAAGCGCATCAAGAAGGCCCGGCCGCGCTACTTCCGCGTCTGGCCGGGCCGCTCCGAAGTGGCCGTCGACCAGGTCCGCTCAGGCATCCAGTGGACGAGCCCACCCACCTGCGAAGTGTGCCGGGTCGGAACGATGAAGGGACAAGAACGCATCGTCCTCGAAGGGGAACCCGAGGAGAACGTCTTCATCGCGCGCGGTCTTCCAGGACAGGTCCTGGTCGACGGTCGCGTCAGGCGCTTCTGCGAAGAGCACACGATCACCAACTGCCCGCTGATCCCCGCTGAACGGGCGCGCTACGAGAGCTGACACGCAAACTGGGCAGTGTCGGAAGCAGCTGCGAAGGCAGCGGACACCGTGTTCGGGAGTGGCGCACGACAGCGGCTCGGCCGAGGTAGCGTAGGCAGCCAGCGCGGCGGCGAGCGGGTGACGCAGCTGTCCCAGTAGAGGTGACTCATGACTGCACTCCGGAAGGGACTCCTCACGTTGGCAGTGATCACTCCCGTCTCGGGTGCAGCGTCGTGCACGTGGGACGAAGCTGCTTCCGGGCAGTCTCCCAGTGGATCCGCCCGTCCCGCGCGAAGCGAGAAGGATGGCGCTACGTCGTCCCAGGCCGAGGGGCGCGCGCCGCTCTCGGCGGAGCTCGAGCGACTGAAGCAGGCGATAAGGGCTCGAGATGCCGACCAGCTCTGGGCCCTGCTGGCCCCCGACGGTGTGGAGTGCGGGGACTATCTCTACGGTCGAGCGGAATACGACGCACTGGTTCGACCTCCCGATGGGCGGCTGCGCGAGTGGCTCTTCGGAGGTGGTGCCGGGGGCCGCAGGTCCGTCAGGACATACCTGGAATCCGGCCCACCCATGATCAGCAGCCAGTCCGCGACGCATCGGAGCGCGGAGTTTGCCGCCGCCGGAGGGTCGCTCTACGTCGGCTTCACCCTGACGAACGGCAGGTGGCTCATCACCGAAGGCCTCTTCTGCGAGTGAGATGGGACGAACGGGTGACCGCGCTCGCACACCCCTCCGACCCCGAGCCGCATCCATGAACCGAACGACCCTCACCGTGCTCGCCGCAGGCGCTGGCCTGGCCCTCGGCGTGGCCATCGGCCGTTTCTCGGCCGGCGGCCTCGGCGAGCCGCGCGAGCTCTAGCGGTCCGGGCGCGCCGCGGGGTCGGGCGGGCCCGGCGCCGGGTGCGAGGCGGGCTCGGGCGCCGCCGGCGCAGTCGGCGCGGTCGGCGGTGGAGTGGCGGCCGGCGTCGGGGCGGCTGGTGGGCTCGCGGCCGGGAGCGGGGAGGGGGCCTCCGGCGTGGCGCCGGCCGCGCCTGCCGTCTCGACGGGCTCCTCGTCCTCGGGCGGCTCGCCGCCCTGGTCGCCCTCCGGGGCGGGCCCGGCCAGGATCCGCTCCAGCTCGGCGGCGGCGTGGAGGTGCGCCGGGTCGTCGATGTGCCCCGCCTCGCGCATGCGGTCGAGCAGGCGCCGGGACCGCTCCCGGAGCCAGCCGGAGGGACGGGCCAGGTCCACCCGCCGGGGGGCGGGGAGCATCGAGGCGAGCACCGCGGCCTCGGCGGGAGAGAGGGCGGCGGCGGAGACGCCCAGGTGGTGGCGGGCTCCGGCCTCCACCCCGAACACGCCGTCGCCCCATTCCGCGACGTTGAGGTAGACGGCCAGGATCCGCCGCTTCGAGAGCGTGCGCTCGAGCTTGGCCGAGAGGACGGCCTCCTTCACCTTGCGGCTCAGCTTCTTCTCGGTGCCGAGGTAGAGGTTCTTGGCGAGCTGCTGGGTGATGGTGGAGGCGCCGCGGGCGAAGCGGCCCGCCTTGAGGTCCGCCTCGGCCGCCTCGCGGATGGCCTCCCAGTCGAATCCCTCGTGCCCGAAGAACCGGGCGTCCTCGGAGAGGACCACCGCGTCCACCAGGAAGCGCGAGATCCCGTCGAGCCCCACCCAGGTCTGGTGGATCCGGAAGGGGCGGCGGGCCGCCCGCGCCTCCCCGCGGCGCTGCTCCATGAGGGCGGTCGTCCTCGGGTTCTGGCGCGCCAGCGGGGAGGGGTCGGGGAGGGTGGCCCAGAGGTAGGCGACCACGGCCGCCCCCGCCGCCGCCAGGGCCGCGGCGACGGAGAGGGCGCGCGGCAGGATCCGCCGCAGGGAGAAGGAGCGCGCTGGCACGGGCGGCAAGGTAGCACTAGGCTGCCGTGCCCGGGAGGACGAGCATGGCGAACCGCGGGCTGCGGGGATTTCCACCGGTCGTGTGGCTCCTGGGGCTGGCCAGCCTCTTCAACGACGTCTCCTCCGAGGCGCTCTTCCCGCTCCTGCCGCTCTTCCTGGTCTCGCTCCCGGGCGGATCGCCGGCGGTGCTCGGCCTGGTGGAAGGGGCGGCCGATGCCATCGGGAGCGCCGTCAAGGTCGTGGCGGGCCGCCTGTCCGACCGTGGGCCGCGCCGCCTGCTGGTTGTGGGCGGCTACGCCCTTCCCGCGGTCGCGCGGGCGGCCATCGCCGCCGCGGCGCTGCCCTGGCACGTGCTCGCCGCGCGGCTCGCCGACCGGGCGGGGAAGGGGATCCGGGCCGGCCCGCGCGACGCCCTGCTGGCCGACGCGGCCCGCCCGGGCGAGGTGGGACGCGCCTTCGGCCTGCAGCGGTCCATGGACCACCTGGGCGCGGCGCTCGGGCCGCTCGTCGCCTCGGGCCTGCTCGCCGCCGGCGCGTCGGTCCGGTCGACGTTCTGGGCGGCGGCGGGGCTGGGGCTGGCGGCGCCGCTCCTGCTCGCGCTGCGCCTGCGGGATCCGCGACCCTCGGTCTCGAGCGCGGCGCCGGCCGCGCCCCCGGCCTCCACCGCCGCCCGGGCCCTGTCGCCTCCCTTGCGGCGCTTCCTCACCCTGGCGGTGCTCTTCGCGCTCGGCAACTCGACCGACGCGTTCCTGCTCCTCAAGGCGCGGGACGTCGGCTTCTCCGCCGCCGCCATCCCGCTGCTCTGGTTCGGGCACCACCTGGTGAAGACGCTGGCCGGGCTGCCGGGCGGGGCCCTCTCGGACCGCGTCCCCCGCGCGGCCGTGGTGGCGGCGGGGTGGGGCGCCTACGCCTGCGCCTACCTCGGCTTCGCGCTGGCGGGCGAGAGGTGGCAGGTGGCCGCCCTCTTCGGCTTCTACGCCCTCTACCACGGGCTGGCCGAGGGGGCGGAGCGGGCCCTGGTGGCCGACCTGGCCGCGCCCGGCCTGCGCGGGCGCGCCTTCGGCTGGTACCACGGCGCGATCGGCGCGGCGGCCCTGCCGGCGGGCCTGGCCACCGGCTGGATCTGGCAGGCGCACGGAAGCGCCGCGGCGCTCGGCACCTGCGCGGCGCTCTCCGGCGCGGCGGCGCTCCTCCTGGCGATCTCCGCGGCCCGGTCCCGCGGGCGAGTCGCCGGACCGTGAAGGCGCGCGGCCCTCGCGGGTTCCCCATGCGGCGCCTTGACACCCGCGGGGGCGGGGAATACCTCCCGCCTGGACGCAATCGGCGGACTTGCCCGGGCCCCAGCGGCCGACGGAGGGAATCATGGCAGACGTGAAGCGCTACGCCCCGCGCGACTACTCGAAGGTCCGGGGGCTCACCGGAATCTCGGACAAGCAGATCGAGGAGCACCTGAAGCTCTACGAGGGCTACGTGAAGCGGACCAACGCCCTCACCGAGAAGCTCTACGGCCTGTGCGTCGAGGGCAAGGCGGCCGGGGCCGACCCGGTCTACGCGGAGCTGACCCGCCGCCTCGGGTTCGAGTACGGCGGCATGGTGAACCACGAGTACTACTTCGAGAACCTCACCGCCGGCGCGCAGGCGGAGCCGCCGGCCGGCTCCAAGTTCCGCAAGGCCATCGAGGCCTCCTTCGGGAAGTACGACACCTGGCTGGCCGACTTCCGCGCCGTCGCCACCATGCCGGGGATCGGCTGGGCCTTCGCCTTCCAGGATCCGTCCACCGGGTGGATCTCGAACCACTTCGTGATGATGCACGAGAACAACGTGCCCGCCGGGTACCGGCCCATCCTGGTGATGGACGGCTGGGAGCACGCCTTCATGCGCGACTACCTGGCCACCGAGCGGGCCAAGTACGTGGACGCCTTCCTCAAGAACGTGAGCTGGGAGGCGCTCGACAAGCGGCTCCTCTAGATGCCTTCTCCCGGAGCCCGGAGGCCGGAGCCCGGAGCCCGAAGCCTGGAGCGGAGCGCCGCCTCCGGGGTCCGCTCCTCCCGCCGCGCCGCGATCCGCCGGCGACTCCTCGCCTGGTGGGACGCCGGCCACCGGGACCTGCCCTGGCGGTTCCCGCAGCGCGCCGCCGACCCGTACCGGGTCTGGCTGGCGGAGGTGATGCTGCAGCAGACGCGGGTCGAGGCGGTCGTCCCCTACTACCGGCGCTTCCTCGGCCGGTTTCCCACCCTGGAGGCGCTCGCCGGCGCCCCCGAGGACGAGGTCCTGGCGCTGTGGAGCGGGCTCGGCTACTACGCCCGCGCCCGGAACCTCCACCGAGCGGCGCGGACCGCCCTGGCCCGCCACGGCGGCCTGCCGGCCGAGCTGGCGGCGCTGCGGGCCCTCCCCGGGTTCGGGCCGTACACCGCCGGTGCGGTGGCCTCCATCGCCTTCGCCATCCCGGCGCCGGCCGTGGACGGCAACGCCGCCCGCGTGCTCTCGCGCCTCTTCCTGGTGGAGGGCGATCCGGCCGCGGCCGGCACGGCGCGCCGGCTCCGCGCGCTCGCCGCGGACCTGGTGGCCGCGGGCGAGGGGGCCAGGCGTCCCGGCGACCTCAACCAGGCGCTCATGGAGCTCGGGGCGACCCTGTGCGGGCGGGCGCCCTCCTGCGGCCGCTGCCCGCTCGCCCCCACCTGCGGGGCGCTCGAGGCCGGGCGCGAGCGGGAGCTGCCCGTCCCGCGGCGGCGCCCCCGGCGGCGGGAGCTGCATCTGGCCTGCGCGCTCGTGCTGGAGCGCGGGCGCGTCCTGCTGGCCCGGGGCCGGTCGGGGGGCCTCTTCGGGGGCCTCTGGGGGCTCCCTTCCGTGCCGCTCGACCGATCGGCGCGGGCGCGCGCGGCGCTCCGGGCGGGGATCCGGAGCGCGCACGGGGTGGACCTCGAGGTGGGCCGCCTCGCGGGGGAGGTGCGCCGCGCCCTCACGCACCGGGATCTCCGGCTGTCGGCCTACCGGAGCCGCATGCAGGGGGGACCGGGGAGCGGGGCGCTGCGGTTCTTCGCCCTGTCCCGCCTCGGCGGGGTGGGGCTCCCGGCCGCGGCACGGGCGCTGCTCCGGGCCTCGCTCCCGGAGGCGCCGGAATCGTAACCGCCCGGGATCCCGAAACCCTTGACAGGGGGGGGTCGGACCGTATAATTCGCGCCCCTCACGACGGGATGGACCGCGACGCCCCCCGTGCAGCCGCGAGGGGCGATTCTTTCGCCGCGAGGAGAGCTCGTTCACGATGCCGACGATCAGCCAGCTGGTTCGCAAGGGCCGCGAGCGCCTGCTCATCAAGAAGAAGGCGCCGGCGCTCAAGGAGTCGCCGCAGAAGCGCGGGGTGTGCACCCGCGTCTACACGACGACGCCGAAGAAGCCGAACTCCGCCCTGCGGAAGGTGGCCCGCGTCCGGCTGACGAACGGCTTCGAGGTGACGAGCTACATCCCGGGCGTGGGTCACAACCTCCAGGAGCACTCGGTGGTCCTCATCCGCGGCGGCCGCGTGAAGGATCTCCCCGGCGTGCGCTACCACATCATCCGCGGGACCCTCGACGCCGTGGGCGTCCAGGGCCGCAAGCAGGGCCGCTCGAAGTACGGCGCCAAGCGCCCGAGCTAGCCCGGAGAAGGTTCGATGCCCCGTCGCCGCGAGGTCGAGAAGCGCAGGATCCTCCCCGATCCCAAGTTCCAGGACCGGGTGGTCTCGAAGTTCATCAACAGCCTGATGCGCCAGGGCAAGAAGTCGACGGGCGAGCGCATCTGCTACGGCGCGCTCGACCAGGTCGAGAACAAGCTCAAGGACGATCCGCTCAAGGTCTTCAAGAAGGCGCTCGACAACGTGAAGCCGGTGGTCGAGGTGAAGAGCCGCCGGGTGGGCGGCGCCACCTACCAGGTCCCGGTCGAGGTCCGCCAGGACCGGCGCACCGCCCTGGCCATGCGGTGGCTCATCGACTACGCCAAGGGGCGGGGCGAGAAGACCATGATGGAGAAGCTGGCCGGCGAGATCATCGACGCCGCCAACAACCGCGGGAACGCCGTGAAGAAGCGCGAGGACACCCACAAGATGGCGGAGGCCAACAAGGCCTTCGCGCACTATCGCTGGTAGGAGGAGCGCGGAGGAGGACGGGATAGGCCGGCTCGTGCCGGCAGGGCTCGAGAGAGCCCGCTCCGTTCTTTGACAGCTCGGATCGAGGTCGGGAGGCGCCGCCACGCGGCCGCCCCGGTACGTACGCACGAAGGATTGGAAAGAGAACGATGCCCCGCAGTCATCCACTCGAGCGCTACCGCAACATCGGCATCATGGCCCACATCGATGCCGGCAAGACGACCACGACCGAGCGCATCCTCTTCTACACCGGCGTCACCCACAAGCTGGGCGAGGTCCATGAGGGCACCACCGTCATGGACTGGATGGAGCAGGAGCGCGAGCGCGGCATCACCATCACCTCGGCTGCCACCACCTGCTTCTGGCGAGAGCACCGCATCAACATCATCGACACCCCGGGGCACGTGGACTTCACCATCGAGGTGGAGCGGTCGCTGCGCGTCCTCGACGGCGCGGTGGCGGTCTTCGACGCCGTGAGCGGCGTCGAGCCCCAGTCCGAGACCGTCTGGCGCCAGGCCGACAAGTACCGGGTCCCCCGCATCTGCTTCATCAACAAGATGGACCGGGTCGGCGCCGACTACTTCATGTCGGTCGCCTCGATCAAGGAGAAGCTGGGCGCCCGCCCGCTCCCGCTCCAGATCCCCATCGGCGCCGAGGATCGGTTCCGGGGGATGGTCGACCTCGTCAAGATGAAGGGGATCACCTTCGACGACGAGACCATGGGCGCGAAGTACCAGGAGACCGACATCCCGGCCGACCTCCTGGAGCAGGCCAAGGAGCACCGCACCGCGCTCGAGGAGGCCGTGGCCGAGGTGGACGACGAGCTGATGGCCAAGTACCTCGACGGCCACCCGCTCACCCGGGAGGAGATCTCCCGCGGCATCCGCAAGGGGACCGTGGAGATGAAGTTCTTCCCGGTCATCTGCGGCACGGCCTTCAAGAACAAGGGCGTGCAGCAGATCCTCGATGCGGTGGTGGACTACCTGCCCAGCCCGCTCGACGTTCCGGCCGTGAAGGGCGTGAACGCCAAGGGCGACGAGGTCGTGCGCAGGACCGCCGACTCCGAGCCGTTCGCCGCGCTGGCTTTCAAGATCATGAACGACCCGTTCGTGGGGAACCTCACCTTCTTCCGGGTCTACTCGGGGAAGCTCGAGAGCGGGTCCTACGTCTACAACGCCACCAAGGAGAAGAAGGAGCGCATCGGCCGCATCCTGCAGATGCACGCCAACAAGCGCGAGGAGATCAAGGAGGTCTGCGCCGGCGACATCGCGGCGGCGGTGGGCCTGCGGGCCACCACCACCGGCGACACGCTCTCCGACGAGTCGGCCCCGGTGATCCTGGAGCGCATGGAGTTCCCCGAGCCGGTCATCTCGGTCGCCATCGAGCCGAAGACCAAGGCCGACTCGGACAAGATGGGCATCGCCCTCTCCCGCCTCCAGATGGAGGACCCGTCCTTCCGCGTCCACACCGACGAGGAGACGGGCCAGACCATCATCCGCGGGATGGGCGAGCTCCACCTCGAGATCCTGGTCGACCGCATGTTCCGGGAGTTCAAGGTCGAGGCGAACGTGGGCAAGCCGCAGGTCGCCTACCGCGAGACCATCACGAGGATCGTCGAGGCGGAGGGGCGCTACATCCGTCAGACCGGCGGCCGCGGCCAGTACGGCCACTGCTGGCTGCGCCTGCACCCGCAGGAGCCGGGCAAGGGCTTCGAGTTCGAGAACGCCATCGTGGGCGGCGTCATCCCCAAGGAGTTCATCAACCCCATCCAGAAGGGGATCGAGGAGGCCATGCAGGGCGGCGTCCTGGCCGGCTACCCGATGGTGGACCTCAAGGTCGAGGTGTTCGACGGCAGCTACCACGACGTCGACTCGTCCGAGATGGCCTTCAAGATCGCCGGCTCGATGGGCTTCAAGGAGGGCGCCGCCAAGGCGAAGCCGGTCCTGCTCGAGCCGATCATGGACGTCGAGGTGGTGACGCCCGAGGAGTACATGGGCGACGTCATCGGCGACCTGAACAGCCGGCGCGGGAAGATCCAGGCCATGAACGCCCGGGCGGGCGTGCAGGTCGTCGAGGCGCTGGTCCCGCTCGCCGAGATGTTCGGCTACGCGACCGACCTGCGCTCGAAGACGCAGGGTCGCGCCACCTACACCATGCAGTTCGCGCACTACGCGCAGGTCCCCGGCAGCATCGCGGAGACGATCGTCACGAAGGCCAGGGGAGTCGCCACCGGGACCCGGTAGGACGGGCCGCAGGCGACCCGGCGTCGAGGGAAAGGAGAGGAGCGGATCATGGCCAAGGAGAAGTTCGAGCGTACGAAGCCGCACGTGAACGTGGGGACGATCGGGCACGTGGATCACGGGAAGACGACGCTGACGGCGGCGATCACGAAGGTGCTGGCGGCGAAGGGGCTGGCGAGCTTCATGGCGTA
>DATIUR010000376.1:0-4326 GCA_035466675.1 Anaeromyxobacteraceae bacterium
GTCGTAGGTGGGGAGGAGCGACTTGCGCCCCACCGCCGCGACGCGCCCGCCCTCGAGGAGCGCCGCGGCGTTGTAGATCCCGGGCGGGGGGGCGCCCGGGACCGCTTCCGGGAAGCCCGCCACCACGGCCACGCCGCGCGACCAGGCGGCGGGGCGCGCCAGATCCTCCAGGGCGCGCCGCGCCCCCTCCAGGAAGTCGGGCAGGTCCAGCAGGTCCCGCGGGGGATAGCCGGAGACGGCCAGCTCCGGGAAGATCACCAGGCCGGCTCCGAGCGCGCGCGCCCGCTCCGTGGCCCCGCGGATCTTCGAGGCGTTGCCGGCGAAGTCCCCCACGGTGGTGTTCACCTGGGCGAGGGCGATGCGAGCGGGTCCGGCCACGGGACGGGGATGCTAGCATCAAGGCCGCATGTCGGGTCGCATCCTGGTGGTCGAGGAGTGGCGGCCGGTCGTCGCCGCGCTGCTCCTGCTGCTGCCCGCGCTGGCCGGCTGCCCGCGCCGCGCGCCCGAGCCGGAGCCGGTCCGCGTGTTCGTCTCGCCCGACCTGCCGGCCGCCGTCCTGGCCGAGGCGGCCGGGCGCTTCGGCGTGGCGCGGGCGGTGCCGGTGGCGCGGGCGGAGGAGGCGGAGGTCGCCTGGCTGTCCGATCCCACCGAGGCGCTCGCGCTCGGGGACCGGGTCGCGGCCGGCTCGGCGCCGGACGCTCCGGAGGTGGAGGCGCGCTGGAAGGATCCGCGCGGTCGGTTCGCGCCCCTCGGGGCGAGGGCCCGGGTGCTCCTCCTCTCGCCGGCCGCCCGCCTCGCCATCGCCCCGGCCCACCTGCGCGACCTCGTGGACCCGCGGCTGGCCGGGCGCCAGGCGCTCGTGCCGCTCGGGCGCGGGGCCGGGCCGGTCACCGTGGCGGCCCTGGCCCTCGTCCACGGCGAGGCGAGCGCGGCCCGGTTCGTGGACCAGCTCGCCCGGGCGCGCCCGCAGCTCGTGGCCTCGGACGGCGAGGTGCGCGCGCGCGTCGCGGCGGGGCTCGCCGACGTGGGGCTGGCGGGCTCGACCGAGGGGGCCGCCGGCGCGGCCAGCGCGGCCGCGCTCGCGGTCGTCTACCCGGACCAGGCCGGGCGGGGAGCGGTGGTGCTGCCCACGGCGGTGGTGCGGCTCGCCGGTTCGGGCGCCGCCGCCGGGCGCCTCGCCGCCTGGCTGGCCGGCCCCGACTTCGAGCGGGTCTCCGTGGCGCGCCTCCCCGGCCTCCTGCCGCTGCGCGAGGGCGTCCCGGTCCCGGTGGGCGTCGAGCCCGGGCCTCACCTCCGGTCGCTCGCGATCGACTGGGACCGGCTCGCCGAGACCGAGAAGCGCCTCGAGGCGGCGCTCGCGACCTGGCCTGAAGGGGTCGAGCAGGCCCGGTAGCGTCCCAGATGGGTCAGATCGGCTGCGTGTGGCAGGTTTCGGTCGGACACCCGACCCGTAAGGGCCTGGATCCACTGAGAAAATGGACCCGACGGGGTTACATTGGATAGTTCCCCAATGATTTCAGACTATTGTACGAAACCTGCCCGCGGGGGGTGGCAACCAGGCGGGGCGTTGTTATCGTCCAGCACACCGGCAGCACCCTACCGAAGCGGGTACGCCAAGGTGACCCACTCCTCCCAGGTGGGGCGGATGCCGGCGACTCAGTCCCGAAGGGGCACGACCCGGGAAGGAACGAGACAATGGCCCAGATCGACATCGAGGTCCTGACGCCGTTCGCCGCGAAGTTCATGGAGGGCACGACGCTGACGCCCGCGGAGCGGGCCGAGGTCCTCCGCATCGCCCAGGGGTTCGCCTGCAAGGACTCGGCGGCCGCCGCCGGCGTCTCGCCGGAGACCATCCGGGCCCGCCGCAAGCGCATCTACCGCAAGCTCGACGTCCCGGGCTCGGGCGAGCTGCTGGCGAGCCTGCTGGCGCTGTCGCTCCGCATGCTCTCCAAGGGCGAGCGCATCGAGCCGCGGCCGGTCGCCTCGGCGCAGCCGCAGGCGGGCGCGCCGATGATGGCGCGCTGACGGGCCGCCCTCACCCTCGCGAGGCGAGCCAGGCCTCGATCCGCTCGGCCAGCCTCGCGGGGGTGAAGCCGTACTCCTCGGCCAGCGCCTTCTCCGGCGCGCTCTGGCCGAACCGGTCGATCCCGACCACCAGGCCGTCGCGTCCCACCAGCTTCCACCACTCCGTGCCGCGCGCCGCCTCCACCGCGCAGGCCGGGAGAGCGGGCCGCACCACCTCGTCGCGCCAGGAGGCGGGCTGCGCCTCGAAGCAGGCCAGGCAGGGCACGGAGACGAGCCTCCCCGGGAGGCCCTTCTTCGCGAGCAGGTCGAGCGCCGCCTGCGCCAGCGGGACCTCCGAGCCGGTGGCGATGGCGGTGAAGCGGGCGCCCTCGGCGTCCGCCACCAGGTAGCCTCCGCGGAGGGCGGCCTCCGGGTCGAAGGCGCCGTCGCGCCGCACCGGCGGAACCTTCTGCCGCGAGAGCGCCAGGGCGGTGGGGCCGTCGCGCCGCTTGAGCGCGTGCGCCCAGGCCACCGCCACCTCCTCCCCGTCGCAGGGCCGCACCACGTGCAGGTTGGGCATGGCGCGGAGCGAGGAGAGGTGCTCGACCGGCTGGTGGGTGGGCCCGTCCTCTCCCAGGAAGATGGAGTCGTGCGTCCAGACGTAGATGGCCTGGAGCCCGGAGAGCGCCGCGATCCGGACGGCGGGGCGCATGTAGTCGGCGAACTGGAGGAAGGTGCCGCCGAAGGGGAGGAACAGGCCGTCGTAGGCGAGGCCGTTCATGATCGCGCCCATGGCGTGCTCGCGGATGCCGAAGTGCAGCACGCGGCCGGCGAGCGGGTCGCCGGAGAACATCTTGGTCGAGCGGTCCTTGGGCAGGAACGACGGGACGCCCTCGATGGTCGTGTTGTTGGAGCCGGCGAGGTCGGCCGAGCCGCCCCAGAGCTCCGGCACTCGCGGTGCGATCGCGTTGATGGTCTTGCCCGAGGCGACGCGCGTGGCGACGCCCGACGGGTCGGCCTCGAACGTCGGCAGCGTGTCGGCCCAGCCGTCGGGGAGCGTGCGGGTCTGCATCCGGTCGAAGAGGGCGCGGTCGGCGGACGGCTTCTTCTCCCAGTGGGCGAAGTCCTCGGCCCAGGCGGACTGGGCGGCCTTGCCGCGCGTGACGGCCCCGCGGGTGTGCTCGAGGACCTCGTCCGGCACCTCGAAGGTCTGCTCGGGGTCGAAGCCGAGCACCTTCTTCGTGGCGGCGACCTCGTCCGCGCCGAGCGCGGAGCCGTGGCTCTTGCCGGTGTTCTGCAGGGTCGGCGCGGGCCACGCGATGATCGTGCGCAGGACGATGAAGCTGGGCCGGTCGGTGACCTGGTGGGCCTCGCGGATCGCGGCGTAGAGCGCCGGGACGTCCTCGGCGTACCTGGTCTCGTCGTGGGTCCAGTCGACGGTCTGCACGTGCCAGCCGTAGGCCTCGTAGCGGGCCGCGACGTCCTCGCCGAGCGCGATGTCGGTGTCGTCCTCGATCGAGATGCGGTTGGCGTCGTAGATGACGGTGAGGTTGCCGAGCTCCTGGACGCCCGCGATGGCGGAGGCCTCCGCGCTCACGCCCTCCTCGATGTCACCGTCGCTGCAGAGGGCGTAGATCTGGTGGTCGAAGGGCGAGGCGCCCTCGACCGCGTTGGGGTCGAGCATGCCGCGCTCACGACGGGCGGCCATCGCCATGCCCACCGCGTTGCCGATGCCCTGGCCCAGCGGACCGGTCGTGGTCTCGACGCCGGCGGTGTGGCCGAACTCCGGGTGGCCCGGAGTCTTGGAGCCCCAGGTGCGCAGTGCCTTGAGGTCGTCGAGCTCGAGACCCCAGCCGCCGAGGAAGAGCTGGATGTAGAGCGTGAGGCTCGAGTGGCCGCAGGAGAGGACGAACCGGTCGCGACCGGGCCAGTGCGGGTCGGCGGGGTTGTGGCGCATCACCTTCTGGAACAGCAGGTACGCCGCGGGCGCCAGGCTCATCGCGGTGCCGGGGTGGCCGTTGCCGACCTTCTGCACTGCGTCCATCGCCAGCACGCGGACGGTGTCGACCGCACGCTCGTCGAGCTCGTTCCACTGGAGGGTGGCGGGCAGGGCGGACTTCTCGGTCAACGCGGTTCCTCTCGGATGGAGTGCAGCCAGGATCACAGGTCCCCAGGGGTGGCCTCGACTGCGAGCCTATCGCCGTGGCCGAGTAGACTCGACCCCACCCGAGGGTGGTCCGGGCGCCCGGATTCCTGGCCGTCCACCCCTCCGGTTCCCCAACCCGCGCGTCCCATCCCTCCCCGTCACATCCCCCGTCCCCA
>DATIUR010000377.1:0-19106 GCA_035466675.1 Anaeromyxobacteraceae bacterium
CCACGCCACCGGCCCGCGGGCCACCCTCGCCTTCGGCACCCTGGCCCGGACCGGCGGCGCGACCCCGAGCTACGACACCGCCACCGGCGGCTGCGCCGCCACCTACTGCCACGGATCGACGCTCAACCACGGCGGCTCCAACCAGGCGCCGCTCTGGACCGGCGGCCCGTCCCAGGCGGCCTGCGGCACCTGCCACGGCGCGCCGCCGCCCGAGCCGCACGTCCAGAGCGTGAACTGCGGCGGGTGCCACGAAGGCTACACCGCCTCGAGCGTGAACCTGACCCAGCACGTGAACGGCTCGGTCGAGATCACGGCCATGGCGTGCAACTCCTGCCACGGCAACGCGCAGAACGCCGCGCCGCCCCTGGGCACGCTCGGCGAGACGCTCACCACCCAGCGGGCGGTGGGCGCCCACCAGGCCCACCTGGCCGGAGGTACGCTGTCCGGTCCGATCGCCTGCGGCGAGTGCCACCTCGTGCCGACCGCCCTGAACCACCGGGACGGGGCGGTGCAGCTCGCCTGGGGTCCGCTCGCCACCGCGGGCGGCGCCACCGCCGCCTGGGATCCGGCGGCGCTCACCTGCGCCAGCTACTGCCACGGCCAGTTCGCGGGAGGGAACGCCCTCAACGCGCCGGCCTGGACCGTCGTGAACGGCACGCAGGCGGCCTGCGGCACCTGCCACGGCGCCCCGCCGCCTCCCCCGCACGGCACCAACACCTCCTGCGGGAGCTGCCACGACGGCTACACGCAGACGAGCGTGAACCTGGCCACCCACGTGAACGGGACGGTGGAGGCCCGGGCCTCCCCGCACCCGGCCGGATGGGCCGACCGGTCGCAGCACGGCACCCAGGTGAACCTGGGCGGGCTGTCGCCCTGCCGGACGTGCCACGGCGACCTGGGGCCGACCACCTCCTGCGGCACCTGCCACGCGACCGCGGGCTCCGCGAGCTGGGACACGAGCTGCACCTTCTGCCACGGGAGCACGGCCACCGGCAGCCAGAACCCGCCGGTCGACATCCGCGGCGCGAGCTCCACCGCCAACGTGAGCGTGGGCGCGCACGAGTCGCACGCCACGACCACCATCGCGACCGCCCTCTCCTGCGCCCAGTGCCACCCGGCCCGGACGGCCAGCGTCCTCGCCGACGCCGCGCACGTGGACGGGAACGGCATCGCCGAGGTGGCCTTCGGGACGCTCGCGAAGACGGGCGGGGCGCCGGCGACCTACACGCGGGTGAGCGGCACGTCGGCCACCTGCGCCTCCACCTACTGCCACGGCAAGTTCTCCGGAGGCGTGAACTCCGGTAACGGCGCGACCATGGGCTGGACCAGCACCACGCAGGTGACGTGCACATCGTGCCACGGCAGCCCACCCTCGACGGGCCGGCACTCGAAGCACTCCGGCAGCAGCTTCGGGTGCTACAATTGCCACAACTCGGTCGTGAGCTCGTCGAACGGGGTCGTCGACAAGACGCTCCACGTGAACGGCGTCGACGACGTGAAGTTCGGGGGGACGTACAACAGTCGGACGGTCTCGGGCACCTGGAACGCCACGTCGCGATCCTGCTCGAGCTTGAGCTGTCACGGGAGCGAGTCGTGGTGAGCGCCACGACCGACGGGGGAAACGCCATGAAGCGCACCCGGAACCTCGGAGCTTCCACCGCCCCGATCGCGGCGGCGATCCTGGCGGCGTCGGCCGCCTGCCAGCAGGGCACCTGGACGGCGGCTCCCGTTCCGGAACCGGCGGTGCGCGCGGCGCCGTACGCGGCGGAGCTCTCCTCGGGCCTCGTGTGCGTCGAGTCGAACGTGCACGCGAAGCACGTCAACCGCTTCGCCTGCGCGACGTGCCACCCGGCCGGAGGGGCGTTCGGGTTCGCCGTGCCCTACACGTTCCCGAGCGGCGTCACCAGCACCGCCGGCGGGACGCTCACGCTGCGCACGGCGACCACCCCCACCACCTGCACGGTGGCCTGCCACTTCCCGAAGGGAGCCCCGGCCCACCCGGTGGAGTGGACCACGCCCGGGCCGCTCGCCTGCACCGAGTGCCACGCCACCACGGCGCTGCCGCCCACCCACCCGTCCGTCCCCGCGAACGCCACGCGCGACGATTGCCAGGTCTGCCACGTCATGACGGGGCACATGGACGGGACGGTGGCCATCACCGGCCACGGGCCGGAGTGGGTGTCGCCGGCCTCCCCGGCGAACCTCCAGTTCCACGCCTACGGGGCGAACGCGGGGCTCACCTCCTGCCAGCGCTGCCACGGACAGGACCTGTCCGGCGGCGTGGCGCTCGTCTCGTGCGCCTCGTGCCACGACGGCGCCGGCCCGGGGGCGGCCGTCACCCTCTGGGGAAGCTGCACCATGTGCCACGGCGGGACGGACGGCCAGACCGGCGCGCCGCCGGACGCGACCTGGGGGAACGCGGGCGACGCGGTGCGCGTGGGCGCGCACACCACGCACCTCGCCGCGAGCGCGATCGCCCCGGCGCTGGACTGCGACGTGTGCCACGTGAAGCCCGCGGACGCGCTGGCGGGCGGGCACGTCGACGGCGGGACCGCCGAGGTGACGTTCTCCGGGCTGGCCACGGCCCGCCTGGTCGCGACGCCCTCCTGGGACCGGACCGCGGCGAGGTGCTCGAACGTGTACTGCCACGGGGGCGCCCTGGCGGGCGGCTCGAACACGGCGCCCGTCTGGACGCGGGTGGGGATGGGCGAGGCGGCCTGCGGGACCTGCCACGGCCTCCCGCCGCCCGCGCCGCACCCCACCGTCTCCGGCGGGCTCACCGCCTGCTCGTCGTGCCACGCGGCGACCGTCGACGCGGCCGGTACGGTCATCCCGCCGCGCGCGGGAGGCAAGCACCTCGACGGACTGGTGGAGGCGACGGGCGGGCACCCCGCCAGCTGGATGGATCCGGCCAGCACGGGGTTCCACGCCTACTCGGCCAACGCCGGCCTCTCGGCCTGCCAGAGCTGCCACGGCGCGGCGCTCGACGGCGTGGGCGGCTCGACCACGCGGAGCTGCGCCTCGTGCCACGACGGCGTGACCGCGAAGCTCTGGAACTCCTGCACCATGTGCCACGGCGGCGTGGACAACCAGACCGGCGCCCCGCCCGAGGGCACCTGGGGCCACGAGAGCGAGGCGGCCCGCGTCGGCGCGCACACCCGGCACGTGACCGCCACCGCGAAGAAGGTCGCCTACGACTGCACCGAGTGCCACCTGAAGCCGGCGAGCGCCCTGTCGGCCGGCCACGTGGACGGGTCGGCGGTGACGGTGACCTGGGGCGCGCTGGCCCGGACCGGGGGCGCGAGCCCGGCCTGGGATCGCGCGGCGGGTACCTGCGGGGCCACCTACTGCCACGGCAACTACTCCGGGACGTACACCTACTGGGTCTACGACTGGGGCAGCGGCCTCTACGAGCAGCGGAGCGTGGCGTACGCCGGCAAGGCCGCCGGCGCCACCTGGTCCGGCGCGGCCCTGGGCTGCGACGCCTGCCACGGGAACCCGCCCTCGGCGGTGGGCGCCTGGCACAGCGGCCTCCACGGCGGCGGACTCAACGCGGGAGCCGGGTACAACGCCTGCCAGTACTGCCACCCGGACGCGGCCACGTCGGCGGGGACGAACGTCGTCACCAGCGCCGCCCAGCACGTGAACGGCGTCGTCGACGTGGCGCCGCAGTGGGCCGGCGACTGCTTCAACTGCCACTAGGCGTCCATGCCGTTCCAGCCGGCGTTCCTGCGCGATCTCTCCGCCTTCCGGACGGAGCTGGCGGCCGTCCGGGACGCCGGCGCCTGGGCCGCCTTCAAGGCGCGCTGGTTCGCCGACCAGCCGTGGCCGCCCCGGCCCGAGGCGGAGACGGCCGCGGCGCGGCCGGACGAGCCGGTCACCCTCGGGGGCCGGCGCTTCGTCCGCTCGCCGCCCTTCGTTCACGACCTCTCGCCGGAGGGACGCTACGAGTACTTCGCGGCGCTCCAGGCCGGCTTCGCCGCGGTCTTCCCGGGACAGGCGCCCGGCGCAGGCGGCGAGCCCGTCCGGCTCTTCTGCCCCGCCTGCGAGATCTGGACGGACGAGCCGGGCGAGCCCGGTTGCCCCGGGTGCGGCCGGGCACTCCTCCGGATGCGGCTCGCCCCGCCGCGCTGACGGTTCCCGGCGCCATCGGGGGCTCCGCCGCCCCACCCGGAAGGACGACTCCGGCTACGGGTCGCGCCTCCCGCGGGGCCGGGGACGCTCGTTCGAAGGGATGGGGTCGCCGCGCGCCCCCCTTCGCGGGGCTCCCACCTGGCGTGGAACCGTCGCGCCGCGGTGGTAGCCTCGGGAGCCAGATCGCGCGCCTTCTACACCGCGCGGGGGGATGAGCCAATGCCGACGAAGCGCTGGACTTCCGGAGTCGTGACGATCGCCCTCCTCGCCCTCCAGGCCGCCTGCGGCGGCGGAGGAAGCACCCCGCACGACACCACCGCCCCGACCGTCGTGTCGGCGACGCCGCTCGACGGCGCGACGGGCGTGCCGCGCTCGACCGCCGTCACGGTCCGTTTCTCCGAGGAGATCGACCTCGCCACGGTGACGGCGACGACGGTGATCTGGACGGACGCCGCGGGCGCGCCGGTCGCCTACGCGCCCACGTTCGACCCGGCCACGAACACGCTGACGCTGACGCCCTCGGGAGCGCTCGCGAACTACCGCGGGCACGCCGTGCAGGTGACGACCGGCGTGACGGACCTGGCGGGGAACCACCTGGGCACGCTCTTCGCCTTCGACTTCACCACCGCGGACGACGTGGCGCCCAGCATGCCCGGCGACCCGACCGCCCCGGTGGCCTTCGTCGGCCTCACCGCCTTCACCGCCGCCCCGGTGGCCTTCTCCTGGGACCCGGCCATCGACGACGGGAGCGGCGTCGCCTCCTACACCCTCCAGGTCGCGACCGCGACCGACGGGACCGGCCTGCGCTTCGACGCGAGCGTCGGGGACACGCTCTCCCACGACTTCGCCGGCACCGACGGCGACACCCTCTACGCCCGCGTCCACGCGGTGGACGCCTCGGGCAACCCCGGCCCCTGGTCGAACTGGTCCGTGGCCTACCTGGTGGACGCCTCCCCGCCGGCCATCGCGAACCCGCCGGCCGACCGGGGCGGCTTCGACACGATGGAGGTGGACTTCTCCTGGGACCCGGGCGACGACGGCGCCGGCAGCGGCGTGGTGACCTGGGTGCTCGAGATCTCGACGGCCCAGGACCCCTCCGGCCAGGTCCTCCTCGACGACAGGCTCGACCCCCACGCGATCTTCCTGGCGGAAGGCTTTCCGGACGGAACCACCTTCTACGCCCGCGCCCGCCCGGTGGACCGGGTCGGGAACCTCGGCGACTTCACCGCCTGGTCGGACGGCGTCACCCTGGACACGACCGGGCCGAGCGCGGCGACCACGCCGACCGACCGCGGCGACTGGGACGACGCGAGCGTGACCTTCGGCGGGTGGAGCGCCTCCGACGCCGGGAGCGGCGTGGCCTCCTACTACCTCGAGGTCCAGACCCTCCCCGGGAACGGGGGGCTCCTCTTCGGCGCGAACGTCGGCGCCGTCACCTCGTACGCCTTCGATGCGAGCGGCCTCACCAGCGGCGACCGGATCTTCGCCGCCGTCCGCGCGGTGGACGCCCTCGGGAACGTCGGCGACTACTCCCCCTGGTCCGACGGCATCCGCGTCGACCTCGTCGCCCCGACCGTGGCCTCGGCCCCCGACGACGGGGGCGCGAACGCCTACTACCTCGAGCCCGTCCACTTCGACTGGCCGGACGCGGTGGAGGCGGACAGCGGCCTCGCCGGCTACACGATCGAGATCGACACGGGGACGAGCGTCGTCACCGACACCGCGCTCACGTCCAGCTTCGACTACCTGTGGACCGGCGCGCGCCCCGTCACCCTCACGGCCCGGGTGCGCGCCACGGACGTGGCCGGCAACGTCGGCGCCTTCACCGGCTGGTCGGACGGGATCGAGGTCCGCGACGACGTGCCGGGCGCCCCGGGGATCCCGCGCGACGGCGGCGCCTACACGAGCAGCACCTCCATCACGTTCGACTGGGACGCGCCCTCCGCGGGGAGCCCCGACCACTACGTCCTCGAGGTCAGGACCGCCGAGGGCCTCCCCGTGTTCGAGCAGCCTGTCTTCGGTGTCGTCGAGACGGTGAGCGTCGCCGGCTGGCCGGACGGGACCCGCTTCTTCGCCCGCGTGGCGGCGGTGAACGGCTTGGGCGTGCAGGGCGCCTTCTCGGGCTGGTCCGACGGAATCGTGCTCGACACCTCCGCTCCGTCGGCGCCGGGCACGCCGATCGACCGCGGCGAGGTCGACGACCGGTACGTGACCTTCGCCTGGACGGCCGCCCAGGACCTGGAGAGCGGCGTCGTCCGGTACGAGGTCGAGGTGTTCGGGAACGGCACGCCGGTCGGCACGTTCGAGACGGCCGAGCCGACCTACGTCTTCGACGCCGAATGGGGTCACCTGTGGGTCATCACCGCGCGCGTGCGGGCCGTGAACGGGGCGGGCCTGTGGTCCGCCTGGACGGACCTTTCCGACGGCGTGACCGTGGACACCATGCCGCCCCAGGTGATCTCGACCCGGCCCGGCTCCGAGGGCAACGTCCCCACCAACGTGGACCTCCACCTCCGGTTCTCGGAGCCCATGGACCAGGTCAGCGTCGCGCAGGCCTTCTCGCTCGCGTGGAGCGGCGGCAGCCCGCAGCACGGGTACGTCTTCGTCTGGAGCGCGGACTCGACCGAGGCGACCGTGATTCCCGACACCGCCCATCCCGAGGGCGCGACCAACGTCGACCTCTTGCCGGCCGAGACCCCGATCGCGGCGGCCCTCGCCGCCGGCGCCACCGACCTCGCCGGGAACGCCCTTGCCTCGCCGTTCTCGTGGACCTTCACCACCGCGGACGAGACGCCGCCCGTGCTCGTCTCGCTCACCGTCAACGGAAGGCCCTCGCCGTTCGATCCCGCCGACGTCCAGGGCAACTTCACGGCGATGGCCACCTTCGACGAAGACATGAGCACCGAGCGGGCCCGCGTCCGGCTCGACGTGTCCGGGGGGAGCGCGGAGGGCGGCTACCAGACGACCTCGATCTCCGGCGCCGTGGCCTCGGGCGGCTCCGTGACGTACACGACCTGGTGGTGCGGCACCGAGATCCAGCCGGGCGACCGCGTCACGGTCCGCGGGACGAGCCCGCCGTCGTTCGACGTCACCGCCGCCGCGGTGACCGCCGTCGGCCCCTGCTCCTTCACCGTGGCGAACCCGACGACGGACACCTACACGGGCGGGGGCTCGGTCTCCTACCCCACCGGCGCCACCGTCCGCCCGAACTGGGTGGATCTCCGCACGCTCGAGATCCGCTTCGCCTCCTGGGTGCGGCTCCCGGCCGGATCCGAGGCCCGGCTCGGGCTCTCGGACCTCTCGGACGCCGACGGCAACTGGACCTGGTCCGAGCAGGCCTTCCAGGTCGGGAACGATCCCGGCGCCGACGGCACGCCGCCCTCCCTGGTGGCGTCGCTCCCGCGCGACGGCGACCGCGCAGCCCCGGCCATGCGGCCGGTGGTGCTGAAGTTCAGCGAGCCGCTCGACCGCGCCAGCGTCGCGGGCGTCACCGCCTTCCCCGATCTCTACGAGATCCGCTACGACACCGACGCGTTCGGGGCGTCCGTGGTCCTCATGCCCCGGCGGAGCCCGGCGCCCGGCGAGGTCGTGACCGTGAGCGTCCCCGCCACCGTCCGGGACCTCGCCGGAAACGCGCTCGCCGCCCCCGTCTCCGTGTCCTTCACGGTCGGCTCGACGATCGACGCCGGCGCGCCGACGCTGGTCGAGTCGATCCCCCCCGACGGCCAGCCCGCCGACGAGATCTGGCAGGCGGAGGCCGGCTTCGCGGACGGCCTCTCCGGCGAGCTCGACCCGCTCGACGCCGACTCGGTCGGGATGGAGGACCTGGCCGTCACGAACCTCCAGACCGGCCTCCTCGTGCGCGGCTGGCGCGCCGAGGTCGATCCGGCCACGGCCTTCGTCCGGCTCGTCCCGCCGCCGCGCGGGCCGGGCCTCTCCCGCGGCTGGACCGGCGTGGCGGTGACCGGCGCGGTGGCCGCGGGCGGGTTCGCGACCTACGACACCGCCGCCCCGCACGGGCTCGCGCCGGGGGCGCGGGTGCGGGTCTCGATGTACCAGCCGGCCGACTGGGGCTTCAACGCGTACGACGCGCCGGTCGTCAGCGTCACCGAGACGACCTTCACCCTCGCGACACCGTCGCTCCCCGACTCGACCTCGGCGAACGGCGGCTCGGCGGACTACGCGGTGCCCGCCTCCTACCTCGTCGAGATCGCCGTCGGCGCCAACCGCGGAGGCACGGGCGTTTTCGACGCCTTCGGCAACGCCATGCCCCAGGCCGGCTTCACCGCGTACGTCGTGCCCTGGGGCAACCGCGTCCCGATCGCCTCCTCGCTGCGCGACCTGCGCGCGGTGGCCTCCAGCTCCCCCGCCGGCCGGACTCTCCGGGCCGACGGCGGCGTCCGGGATCCGGACCGGCAGGTCGTGCACGTGACCGTGGCGAGCGGCGGCACCGTGCTCCTCGAGCAGGACGTGGACACGTCGAACCAGTGGGGCTTCCAGGCGGGCGGCGACGGCCCGCCCCAGGTCACGGACCCCGCGGCCATGGCCACCCTCGTCCCCGGTCCGCTCGACCTCACGATCACGCTCGACGACACGTTCGCGCAGACGGTCTACGCCCGGCGGATCTGGCTCTGGGACGAGTCGGAGTCGCCTTCCCTCCTGGGCATCCAGGACGGATCGACTCTCCGCGCGGTGGACGCGCTCCGCCCCGTCGTGGTCGAGAGCACGCCCTCGCCCGCCTTCCAGTGGGGCAACGTGGACCTCACCGCCGCCGACCTGGTCGGCGCCTACGTCGTGGAGACGGCCGCGGTCGGGTCGGACGGCCCGCCCTCCGGCGCCTACTTCGAGACCGTGCCGTTGCCGCCGGAGGCCACGTTGCTCGCGGCCCCGCGCCCGCTCCACCCCGACCTCTACCTCTGGACCGTCGTCCAGATGAAGATGGCCCGCGGGACGAACGAGTTCGTTGCCCAGTCCTGGGCGCTCGACTTCAACGAGCCGTTCCGGTCCATGTTCGTCTACGGCCCGTCGAACCGGCAGCTCGGCGGCGACCTGTTCGCCGGCGCGCGCTTGCGCGTCTCCGCCAACCTGCCCGCCGCACCCGCCGCCGTCCACGACGCCACCGGCTTCTACGCCTTCGAGTCTCCAGGCGGGGGCGAGGCGCCCCTCACGGTGGGGCTGACGCTCACCGACAACGAGGGCACGTCCCTCCTCGGCCAGGAGATGTTCGCGGCCGAGGCGAGCACCGGCGCGTTCATGCTGACCGCCAGCTCGGCGGGCGGGATGCCGGCAGCCGGCAAGGGCGGCCGCGGGACGAGCGGAGAGCTCTTCGCCGTCGCCCATCCCGCCCCGGACGCGCCGATGATCACCGCCGGCGCCTACCGGTACCAGAACGCCGGGTTCGGGACGGCGCTCGGCGGGAGCTGGGTCTACGCCCAGATCGAGGCCGAGACCGGTGCAGTCGGGCTGGGAGGGGTTGGCGGCAGCGTCGGTTCAGCCACTCCGTCGGCGACCACCCTCTCCGTCGCGGGCAGGCAGATCGATGACACGCCCCTCGGCCCCATGGACGTGCCCTACACCCTGACCGACGACGGCCTGTTCGAGATCAACATCGGCGACCCCGCCGACGACCCCTGGACCCAGATCGCGACCGGCTGGGTGGGCGGCGGACCGGCCGGGCGGAACGCCGCGGTGCTGGCCTCGCGCAGCACGCCCGGCCGGGTCTTCTGGCTCCTCACCGCCGAGGAGGCGGACTGGACCGGCTTCACCGGGGCGAGCCTGGTCGGCGCGTTCCGCATCGCCGACATGAGCTTCGGCCGCGATCCGGCGACCGGGGACGCCGGCGGCCTCGGCGGCGCCAGCGGCGACGCCTACTTCTGGGGCGACGGAACGTTCTCCTACGTGGTGGGCACCCCCGGCGGAGCCATGTCCGGCGGCGGCACGTACACGGTCGACACCGTCGCGCGGCGGATCGCGCTCGACGTGGTCACGCCGGAGGGGACGAACCACTTCGTCCTCGTGGCCGGGCCGGGGTTCGAGACGCTCTTCGGCGTGTCGGTGGCGGCGCGGGCGCCGACCGATCCGGAGCGCGCCGAGATCCTGATCCTGACCCGCTGAGCCGGCGGCCTCGTCCCCCGCTCCGGCGGGGGGCGGGGCCCGCCCGCTACGGGACGAGCACCGTCCCGGCGCTGCCCGGGTCCAGCACCGCCCGGACGAGGTCGCCCTCGGCGAGCCGCCCCACGATCACGACCGACCCGGCGCCCCCGGCCAGGACGGCGAAGGACTCCTCCAGCTTGGGGATCATCCCGCCCGAGATGGTCCCGTCCCGCACCATCGCCTCGAACTCGGCCCGGGTGATGCGCGGGATGCGGGAGGCCGGGTCGGCCACGTCCCGCAGCACGCCGGGGGTGGAGGTGACGAGGACGAGGGCGTCGGCGCGGAGCGCCCCGGCGAGCTGGCTCGCCACCGTGTCGCCGTTGATGTTCAGGACCTGCCCGGCCTCGTCGCACCCCAGGCAGGCCAGCACCGGCACGTAGCGCCGCTCGAACAGGTCGCCCAGGAGCGGCAGGTTGAACCCGACCACGTCGCCCACCAGCCCCAGGTCCACCGGCTCGGGGCCGGCCCCCTGCATGACCCGGGGCGGACGGCGGCGGGCCTGGAGGACGTGGCCGCTCGCGCCGTGCAGGCCCACCGGCATGACGCCGTTCGCGAGCAGCCGCGCGCACAGGTCCACGTTGAGCTGCCCGGCCACCACGTACTTCATCACCTCGAGCGTGGCCGGGTCGGTGAAGCGGCGGCCGGCCACCATGCGGGTCTCGAGGCCGAGCCTCTTCTGGAGCGCGGTGGCCTGGGGGCCGCCTCCGTGGACGACGGCGACGCGGTTCCACCCGTCCACCAGCGTGCGCACGTCCCGGGCCACGAGGTCCACCTCGGGGCCCTGGACGATCTCCCCGCCCAGCTTCAGGACCACGGTCTTCACGGCGGCCAGGGCCCCGGGTCCTCGAGCGAGCGCGTCTCGTCGAGGCCCAGCAGGAGGTTCATGTTCTGGATGGCCTGCCCCGCCCCGCCCTTCACCAGGTTGTCGGTGGCGGCGAAGGCCACCACGGTGCGGCGTCCCTCATGGGCCGGGCCGGCGACCACGCCCACCTCGGCGAAGTTCGAGCCGGAGACGGCGGCCACCTCCGGGAGTCGCCGGTGCGGCACGCGCACGAAAGGCTCCCCGGCGTAGGCCTCGCGGTAGAGCCGGTCGAGGCGGTCCTGCGTCCACTCCTCCGGAAGCTCGAGGAAGCTCGTGGCCAGGATGCCGCGCGCCAGCGGGGCGGAGACCGGGACGAAGCGGAGCGCCAGGTCGCTTGCGCCGGCCGCCTGCAGGGTCTCGACGATCTCCGGGACGTGCTGGTGCTCGAGCGGCTTGTAGGTCCGGAGGTTCCCCGCCCGGACCGGGTGATGCGTCCCGGCCGAGGGGGCCACGCCGGAGCCGGAGGAGCCGGTGATGCCCTGCACGTGCACGACGCCCCCGAGCAGCCCCGCCCGCGCCAGCGGAAGGAGCGACAGCTCGACGGTCGTGGCGAAGCAGCCGGGCGAGGCGACGAACCGGGCCTTCCGGATGGCCTCGCGGTTCTGCTCGGGCAGGCCGTAGACGAAGTCCCTCATCCGCTCCGGGCAGGGGTGGACGTGCTTGTAGTGCCTTTCGTAGGCCGCGGCGTCCTTGAGCCGGAAGTCCCCGCTCATGTCCACGATGCGAAGGCCGGGCAGGTCGGCCAGCTCCGGCACCTTCTGGGCCGCCACGGTGTGGGGCAGCCCGAGCAGGACGACGTCCACCCCGGCGGCGGCCTGGCGCGCCGGGATGCCCTCGAAGACGAGGTCGGTCCGGCCCTCGAGCGTGGGGATGGCCGCGGAGAGCGGCTCCCCCACGAAGTCCACGGAGGCGACGCGGACCAGCTCCACCTCCGGGTGGACGAGGAGCCGGCGGATCATCTCGGCGCCCCCGTAGCCGGAGCCGCCGATCACCGCCGCCCGATGACGCTTGCCAGCCGCCATGGCGCGACCTTATACCGGCTCCGCCACGCCGGTTCCACCGGCGCGAGGCGTCCGCCCCGGCCCGGAAGGTGCCCATGCCCGCCTTGCTCGACGACGCGCTCTCCTGGCTCTCCGGGCAGCGCCAGGCCATGGTGGCGCTGCTCGGCGAGCTGGTGGAGCGGAACTCCTTCACCGGGAACCGGGAGGGGGTGGCGGCGGTGGCGGCGCTGCTCGAGCCCCGCCTGCGCGGGCTCGGGCTCTCGCCCGAGACGGTCCCGAGCGCCCGGTTCGGGCCGCACCTCGCCTTCGCCGGGCCCGCCCCGGGCCCGCGCGTCTTCCTGGTCGGCCACCTCGACACGGTCTTCCCGCCGGGCACCTTCGCGGGGTTCCGGGTGGAGGGGGACCGCGGCCGGGGGCCCGGCGCCTTCGACATGAAGGGCGGGCTGGCGGTGATGCTCTTCGCGCTCGAGGCGCTCCACCGGTCCGGGCTCCTGGCCGGGATCCCGGTGGCCGGCATGCTCGTGTCGGACGAGGAGTCCGGATCGCCCGAGTCGCAGCCGCTCCTGCGGGATCGCGCCCGCGGGGCCACCTGCGCGCTCGCGCTCGAGTCGGGCAGGGAAGGCGACCGGCTGGTCACCCGCCGCAAGGGCGGGGCCACGGTGCGCGCCGTCGCCCACGGGGTGGCCGCCCACGCCGGCAACGAGCACGAGAAGGGGCGGAACGCCATCTGGGCGCTGGCGCGGTTCGTCGACCGGGCCCAGGCCCTGACCGACCGGGCGCGCGGGGTCACCGTCAACGTGGGGATCTTCCGGGGCGGGACCGCCAAGAACACGGTCCCGGCCGAGGCCGTCTGCGAGGTGGACCTGCGCTTCGCGGCGCCGGAGGACGGCGCGCGGCTCGAGGCCACCCTGTCCCGCGTCGCCGGCGAGGCGGCGGTGGAGGGGACCCGGATCGACCTCGAGCGGGTCGGCTGGCGCGACCCGCTCGTGCGCACCGAGGCCTCGGCGGCGCTCGCGCGCGAGTACCTGGCCTGCGCGGCGGCGAGCGGCCTCGGCACCGGGGAGGCGCCGCTCGCGGGCGGCGGCTCGGACGCCTGCACCACCGGGGCGATGGGGATCCCCTCCATCGACGCGCTCGGCCCGCGCGGGCGCGGGTTCCACACGCACGAGGAGGAGGTGGACCTCTCCTCCCTCGTCCCCAAGGCCGCCGCGCTGGCGCGCTTCCTGGCCGGACGGGCGGGGCCGAGCTGACACGACTCGCCTGAGAGACGCGAGGGGGGCCTTGCCCGAGATCCGACCACCGGCGGGACAGGGCCCCGCGGGGGCGTTGCCCGCAGGCTCGGAGCGTTCGAGCGCGGGAGGGCGTCTAGGTCGGCGATCGGTCCGGCAGCGACGCCGGTCCAGCCGCTGTCACAAGGGTGGCACCGCCGCGTGCTGGCAGGGCGTCGATGCCGGCGGGCGCGGACGGGATCGGCGACGGGTCGGCGACGGGGGAGCCGCGGAGCGCCGAGGGGAACGCCCCCGCGGGGCCCGTGGGCAAGTGCTGCGCCTCCGCGACCGCCAGCCGCGAACCGTCGTCCCGCGGGCGATCACCGCCCGCCCAGCGCCGAGCGGAGCCACCGCCACAGGCGCGCCGGCGTGGGCGAGAGGAAGAAGGCGAGCCGCCGCGAGCGGCGCAGGATCCTCCCGCGGACGCGGGTGCCCAGCGCGTCGAGAAGGGAGAGCGCGTCGTCGATGCGCCCGTCCTTGGCCAGGGCCCGGGCGAGCATCATGGTCGCCTCGGGGTGCCAGGGCTCGATCTCGAGGGCCCGGCGGAGCGCCTTCACCGCCCCGAGCGGCTGCCGGCTCCTCCACAGCCGCCCGCCCGCCTCGACCATGGCCGCGACGGCGTCGGCGCGCCGGCCGCGCTGGAGGTGCAGCCGGGCGATCTCCTCCCACAGGGCGATCTCCTGGGGGAAGTGGTCCACCGCCTGCCGCAGCACCGCCAGGGCCCGGTCCACGAAGCCGGCCCGGAACTGCCCTTCCCACGCCGCCCGGAAGCTGGCCAGGGCCTCGTCCCGCTTCCCCGCCTTCGCCAGGAGCGGCGCGATCTTCCCGTGCACGGTCAGGTCCTTCGGGTCGGCCTCCAGGACCTTGCGGTACAGGGCGATCGCCTTCTTGCGTCGCCCGCTCGTGCGCGCCGCCTCGGCGAGCGCGAGCGTGGCGGTCCGGTCGAAGGGCTTCGGCTTGCGGGAGAAGAGGCCCACGGGCCGCATCCTACCGCGCGTCACCGGGCGGACGGCGGCAGAAACGCACGTTCATCGGGCGATCCGCTCCACCCGGGCGCGTCCCCAGCAGGCGAGGATCCGGCGGCCGGCGCGGTCGCGGGCGCCCGCGTCACCGGGAGCGAAGTGGCCCAGCGTGAAGCGCGGACCGCGCGCGGGCGACTGCCCGAAGGCCGGATCGACGGCGATCCACGCTCCGTCCACCAGCGCCTCCGCCCACGCGTGCCAGGCGAACCCCTCGCCGTCCCAGGCCACGCCCACCGCCGTCCGGGCCCGGATCCCCGTCCTCCCGGCCGCCGCGATCCAGCGGGCCGCCTGCTCCCGGCAGTCCGCCCCCTCCGCCGCGGGCGGCGGGAGCGCGCCGGGCGCCTCGTGCCGCTCCGGGTCGGCCTCCACGCCGCAGAAGCGCAGCCGTCCTCCCCGCCCTCCCGGCCCGGGGACGCGCGTCCCGTGCAGGCGCGGAGACCGCTCCGGCACGGCTGCTCCCGGGTCGGCGACGAAGCGCGCTCCCTGCTCCGGGAGCGCCACCTCCGCCGGGAAGCCCCCCGGCCCGGGCGCGATCCGCGCCCGGACGCCGGAGAGGTCGGCCTGAAGCGCCCCGGCCTCCCACCTCCCGCAGGCGCGCCCGGCCTCGCCCGACTCCTCGTCGAAGGTGTCGAGGCAGCTCTCCCCCGGGCCCGCCGAGAGGAGCGCCACCTCCGCGAGCGCGGCGGGAACCGCGCCGGGAGATCCCCGGCCACCACCGGCCGCCCCGTCACCCCGGACCTCGACGCGCCCGCCCCGGAAGCGACCGGCGCGATCCACCTCGACCTCCACCCGCCGCCAGGCCAGGCCTCCGCCCGCCTCCGCCGGAGCGCGCAGCCTCGACTCCCAGGTCACCGCGCAGGACGACGGGGCGCAGCGCACCGCCAGCACCGCGGTGCCCACCACCTCGCCGGCGATCTCCACGCGGTAGCGGGCGCCACCCTCCGGGAGGGCGGCGACGGCCGCGGCGGCGAGCAGCCCGGCGATCACCGGCCCGCCCGCATCGCGCGCCGCAGGAGGAGCCAGGCGACCGCGGCGACGGCGCAGGACGCCAGCGCGATCGAGGCCGCGCGGGTGTACCGCTCGAAGAGAGCGACCATCTCCCCCAGGTTCTCGGCGAGCGCCGCGCCGGCGAGGAGCAGGGCCGCGTTCCAGATCGCCGCGGAGAGCCCGCCCAGGAGGAGCACCCGCCGGAGCGGGATGCCGGAGGCGCCGGCGGCCAGGAAGAGGAAGGCGCGCACGCCGGGCAAGAACCGGTTGGCGAGCAGGAGCCATCCTCCCCAGCGGCGGTAGCTCGCCTCGAACCGGGCCAGGCGCGCCTCGGTGAGCCCCCCCCGCTGCGCCGCCCGCCGGTCGAGGCGGCGCCCGAGGGCGGCCCCGATGCGGTAGTCGAGCCAGGCTCCGGCGAGCGCGCCCGAGGTGACGGAGACGAGCGTGGCCGGCCAGGAGAGCTCGCCCGAGACGGCGTACCAGGCGCCGAGCACGACCAGCAGGTCCCCCGGAAACGGCGGGAAGACGTGCTCGACGAAGCTCGCGAAGAACAGGACCAGCGGCGCGAAGTCGCCCGTGGTGGAGACCACCCTGGCCAGGGCGTCGGCGATGCGCGCGGGGGTGAGCACCCGCGCGCCATGTTAGCCCGGGCGCCCGCCCCGTCGCGTGCTAACGTCCCGCGGCGGTGGATCCCGGGCCGAAGGTCTCCCGCGCGCGGCGCGCCGCGCCCTACCTCCTGGCGGTCGCCTGGCTCGCGCTCGGCGCCGCCAACGTGGCGCGCGGCCTGCCGCACGCCGGGACCGACTGGCGCTACCGGGTCTGGGCCTTCGAGCACCTCTGCTACTCGGACGTGCTCTCGCTCGGCGGGGACCACTACGGCGCGGGAGGCCGGCCCGTCCCTTTCCTGGAGGACCCCGTCGAGTACCCGGTACTGCTGGGCCTCGCCCTCTGGCTCCCCTCCTTCGCGCCGGGCGGGCTGGCGGGCCACCTGGCCGCCACCGCCGCGCTGCTCCTCGCCTCGCTCCTCGCCGCGATCTGGGCGCTCGCCCGCACGCCGGGGGCGCAGCCGCTCTGGCTGGCGGCGACGCCGGCCCTGGCCGTCTACGGCCTCCTCAACTGGGACCTCCTCCCGGTGGCGCTCCTGGCGCTCGCGGCGCTGGCGCTCTCCCGCGGGCGCGCGGCGTGGGGCGGCGCGCTGGCCGCGCTCGGCGTCTCGGCCAAGCTCTTCCCGGGGGTGCTGGTCCCGCCGGCCCTGGCCGCGCTCGCCGGCGGACCCGATCGGCGCGGCGCCCTTCGCTTCGCCGCCGCCCTCGGCCTCGCCCTCGTTCTGGTGAACGGGCCCGTCGCGGCCTTCGCCTGGGACGGCTTCACCTGGTTCTTCCGGTTCAACGCCGGGCGCGGCGCGGAGAACTCCGCCTGGCACGCGCTCGGCCTGGGGCCGGGGCCCCTGCTCGAGGCGCTCTCCCTGGGCCCGCTCCTCGCGGCCTCGGCCTACGCCGCCTGGGGCGCGGCGCGGGCGGCGCGAGCCGGCGATCCGGGCCGGGCGGTCCGGCTCGGCGCGTCGCTGGCCCTGGTGGCCTGGATCGCCACGAACAAGGTGTGGAGCCCCCAGTACGCGCTCTACGGCTTCCTGGCGGCGGCGCTCGCCGCGGCGCCGGCGCGCGCCTTCCTCCCGCTCTCCATCCTGGCGCTGGCCGACTTCGTCGTGGCCTTCGAGGTCCGGGCCCGGCGCTGGGATCCCTTCTTCCGCGACGTCTTCTTCCACCCGCTCGGCCTCGTGCGCACCGCCGCCTGGCTCGCGCTCGCCGCCTGGATGGCCCGGGAGCTGTGGCGGGAGGTCAGTAGTCCCTCGTCCAGATGAGGCTCGCGCCGAAGTTCCGTGCGGAGCCGGCGGCCGCCTCGAGCTTCCAGTCCCGGCTCACCCGGTACTGGAGCTGGACCTCGTCGGTGGCCTCGCCCTTCTCGGTCTTCGCATCGAAGCGCCGCACGTACGTCACGTACACCCTGTCCCCGATGTACGTGCCGGCCCGGAGGGTGCTGGCGTCGAGGACGCTGTCGAGGGGGAGCTTCTCCGCCACGAGCCCCGTGAAGACGCGTGTCACCACCGCGCCGAGGGCGGCGCGCCCCGCCTCCTCGGGCTCGAGGGTCCCCACCGCGCCCGTGCCGGGCCGGAAGTCGGCCTGCCCGGTCGCGATCAGCATGGCGATGGCGCCCTCGTCCATGTGGGGATCGGAGGAGAAATCGATCTCGTACCTGGCGGGGGGGCCGGAGAGGGGCCCGGTGATCGTGACCGTCACCGTCGCGGCGGGGTTCCGGTAGGTGGCGCGGACCTCCAGGGTTCCGGCGCGGGGCGGGCCTCCGGTGAACCGCACCTTTCCCCGCTCCAGGGTGAAGTTGCGGCCGGAGATGGGCTCCACCTCACCCCGCGCCACGTCGACCGATCCCTCGGCCAGGACCTGGCCCCCCGCCACCGTGAGGGTCACGTCCGCGACCAGGTCCACCGAGGCCCTCGGTGACTGGCTGCGGACCTCGATCCGATCCGACGCCACGAGCCGCACGCGCGCGGCGACCGGCGGCGGGCCGGCCGGCGCCGGCCTCCCGGCCGACGGCGCCGGGCGCGGGATCCTGGCCCGCCCCACCACGATGTCCCGACGGCGATCGAGCGTCTGCAGCTCCCGCGGGAGCTGCTTCGGCAGGCGGACCGCGGTCCGGCCGATCTCCACCGTCGCCTCCAGGCGCCCTTCGGCCAGGTCGCCGCGCACGGTCGCCGCGCCGTCGAGGGTGGCGACCTCCTGGGCGCCCCGGACCAGGGTGAGGCTCGAGGCCGCCAGCCGCCCCTCGAGCCGGGCCGGAGCCCCGCCCGCGAGCCCGCGGACCGATCCGGTCGCCTCGAGCCGACCGGAGCCGCGCCGGACCTCGAGCCGCCGCAGCAGCACGGCCTCCTCCGTCGCCAGGAGGTCCAGCGCCCCGCCGGTCCACTCCCCGTGGTCGACCGTCGCCACCCGACCGCCCTCCAGGCGCACGGTGCCGCGGGGGCGGAGCGAGCGGAGCGGCCCCTCGGCGGCCAGGTCGACCGCGATCCGGCCGGAGGCGGATCGGATCCGGTTCGGGGCGACGGCCGCGAGGAAGCCGAGGTCGAGATCCTCGCTGCGCAGGCGAAGGCGGGCGGGGGCCTCCCCCGGCGTGCGGTCCGCCGCGCCGGGGGCGAGGTCGACGCCGAGCGACGCCTCCGCCGCGAGCGAGCCGCCCGCGGCCGCCTGGAGCCGCACCTCGCCCTCCGCGCGCCGGTCGCGGTAGCGCGCCTCGACCGCGAGATCGCCGAGGCGATGCCCGGCGATCGCCAGGGCCGCTCCCGAGAGGCGCGCCTCCGCCACGGGGGCCGCCAGGGTCCCGGAGACGGAGGCCTTCCCCTGCAGCGTCCCGGAGAACGGCGCCTCCGGGCCGGCCGCGCCGGCGAGCGAGGCGAGGTCGGCGCCGGGCACGTCGATCGTCGCCTCCACCGGGGCGGCCGCGAGGGCCCGCAGGCACGCGGCGGGGTCGGCGATCAGCTCGGCCGCCCGCAGCGGGAAGCTCGCCTCGACGGTGGCGAGCGTGCTCCCCTCCCGGGCGAGGTCCGCCCGGAGCCGGGCTCGCTCCCCCGGGGCCTCGACCGTCGCCGCGAGGGCGAGCCGGTCGAGAT
>DATIUR010000378.1:0-16684 GCA_035466675.1 Anaeromyxobacteraceae bacterium
GCTCGGGGCACGGGCGCCGGCGCGACGTCGATCCAGCCGCGCTGGTGCCGGGCCTCGGCGGCCGGGCAGTCCGGCACCGACGTTCCGGCCGCGGAGGCACGGGCCAGGACGGCCAGGGCCGCGAACCATGCGCTCCTTCGCATGCGCTTGAACCTCCTGGCGCATGCTAGCACGCGTCTCGCACCGCGGGTGCATTCCATCCGGCGGCCACCCAGGGATCGCCGTGACGGCTCACACCCTCATCCGCTCGATCCGCGCCTCGTCGGTCTCCGGCTCGACCTCGTAGCTCTCGACGAGGTCGCCCTCGCGCCACTCCACCGCCACGCGCGGCGCGGAGCGGGCCTTGCCGTAGCGGGCCACGATCCGGGCGGCCAGCACGCGCTCCTCCCAGGTCGGCTCCCCCTCCACCAGGGCGACGGGCCCGGACACGCCCTTCGCCTCCAGGCGGGCGCGGCCCCCGGCGTAGCCGTCCAGGATGGCGTTCTCGACCTCGGAGCGTCCCACCAGCAGCTTCGCGCGGGGGGAGAGGCGGAAGTGGCGGCCGGTGGAGAGGAGCACCACGTCGTCGCGCTCGAGCCGCCTGGCCTCCCCCGCCGCCTCGCGTGCGTCGAGGACGTCGAAGAACTTGCGGGCGAAACTCTCGTCGGTGAGGTAGCAGCAGCCGCCGGCCGGCTGCGGCCAGTCCTCCACCCCCAGCTCCCGGGCGAGCGCCATCTGGCGCTGCCGCGAGCGCCCCGAGACGTCGAGGAGGCGCGAGCGGTCCACCAGCCCCTCCTTCTCCGGGATGGTGGGCTCGAGGAGCAGCGCCGAGAGCGGCCGGAGCAGCCGCCCCTCGAGCCCGCTCTCCCGCTCGATGGCGCGCAGCGTGTCGCGCCGCTGGCTCTTGGGCCGCTGGCCGAGCACCTCGCCGGTGAAGACGAGGTCCGCCTTCTCCCGCTCCATGATCTCGCGGACCCGCGACATCATGAAGATGCGGCAGTCCACGCACGGGTTCGCGTTCGCGCCGTAGCCGTACCGGGGGGAGACCAGCATGTCGAGGTACTCGCGCCCGGATACGTCCACGTACTCGATCTCGACCTGGAGGTCGGCCGCGGCGCGGAGGGCCTCGTTGCGCGGCACGGTGCCGTCCGGGCGCCCGCCCTTGCGGCGCTGGGTCTCGGTGACGCAGAAGCCGGTGTAGAAGTTCACCGCCTTCACCTCGAGGCCCTGCCGGAGCATGAGCGCGAGGGCCAGGGTCGAGTCGAGCCCGCCCGAGATCATCCCGATCGCCTTCGCGCGACGCATCGTTCCGCCCGGCCTACTCCGCCCGCTTGCGCAGGTAGCTCTTCCAGCGCCCGCCGTCCCGGAAGGTGGCGATGTGCTCGTGGCGGGTCGCCCGGCACCACATGGGCATGTCGCTCGCGATCCCCGGATCGGTGGCGATGACGAGCAGCACGGCGCCCGCCTCGAGCCCCTGCACCACCTTGGCCGTCTCCACGATGGGCCAGGGGCAGAGGCGCCCGGAGGTGTCGAGCGTCCGGTCGGGGACGGGGAGGTCGGTGGGCGACGCCATCGCACACTTGTTTATCCCTCGATCGCGTGTGGGGCAACGCGCAGGGGTCGGATCCTTGCCGGCCGCGCGCGCGGGGGGGTACGCTCCTCGTCCATGCGAGCGACGCTCTTCGCCCTCGCGGTCGCGCTCCTGCCCGCGGCCGCGGCCGCCGAGCCGGGCCGCCTCACCGTCACCGGCGGGCTGGGTGCCGGTGGCGAGCTGGGCCTCGATACGGGCGAGGCAGGGGTGGTCGAGGTGGAGGCGGCGGTGGGCTGGGAGTTCCAGCCGTCGCGCATCCGCCCCGAGCTGTCGGTGGCGATCGGCTTCCAGCCCGACGGCCACGTCGCCTTCCGGCCGGGGATCCGCTGGACCCTCCCCGGGCTCCCCATCCAGCTGCGCGCCGCGGTGGACGCCGCCAACTCGCGCGGCGACATGCGCTGGCGGTGGGTCCTCGTCGGCGCGGCCGTCGAGCTCCGGGTCACCGACGCCTTCGGCCTCTTCGCGGCCTTCGACACGGGGGTCCCGCTCTCCGCGGAATCGGGCGTTCCGGTCCTGGGCCGGGCCGGCGGGTCCTTCCGGTTCTGATCGCGTGCCCTCCCGACCGACTCCCCGTCTCCCGGCCGCACCCGGCTTCCCCTGGAGGATCACCATGAAGAAGCTCGCCCTCGCCGCCGCCCTGCTCCTCTCCGGCGCCGCACGGGCCCAGGTCCCGGCCGAGGACCTCCTGCCGCCGCCTCCCCCGCCGCCGCCGGCGGACGAGGCCCCTCCGGGGCCGAAGCCGACCTACTCGAGGCCGATCCAGGCGGAGATGCAGCAGGCGCAGCCCGCGCCACGCGCCGCCCCCGCGCCCGCGCCCGCGCGGGCGGCCGCGCCGCACGGCATGCGAAAGCCGGGGACCATCGGCGAGGGCCCGGTCGCACCGGCCGGCTCGCCCGCCGCCCCGCTCCACCCCGACGAGTCGATCTCGCACTGGCGCTTCTCGCTCGCGAGCGGCGTGTCCGGGCGGTGGGGCGGGATGCGGCTCAGCTCCACCGAGGCCAACTCGCGGATCATGATCTTCTTCGGCGGCCAGGCCGACGGCCTGTGGAGCCGGGGCATCAAGGGGATCGGCAAGTCCTTCCGCCTGCGCATGCGCATGTTCACGGGCGGCGAGGACATCCTCTTCGCCCCCTCCGACGGCGACGTCGAGGCCGCCTTCATGCTCGGGCGCCGCGAGCTCCGCTTCGTGATCGGCCGGATCGAGGCGGCCCGCTTCCCGGGCCTGGGCCTCGACGTGCTGCTCCAGGCGGCCACCCTCCCCTGCTTCGAGGGCTCGATCTCCTTCGCCTCCGACCGGATGCGCTTCTACTACTACGTCTCGCCGGTCTCGGGCGCCTGGGCCCGCTACCACGACCTGGCCCACATCGACGGGGTGCCGGGCTGGCCCTCGGAGGTGGAGGAGCCCTCCGCCGCCACCGCCCTGCGCGCCCGCTACACGGCGATGGTCCCCCCCTCGGTGCTCCTCTCCGTCTCCGCGGACTTCATGAAGATGTGGAGCCACTCCGACGCGTTCTTCGCGATCGAGGGGAGCGCGGGCGTGGCGGTGCTCGACGGCTCGGTGATCCTGAACACGCTCGTCGTCCTGCAGCGCTACACGCGGCGCGGCCTGGCGCCGTCGAGCAAGGAGACCGACGAGGAGGTGAAGCTCCTCGCGGTCGCCACGCTGGCCTTCTAGGGCCCCTTTGCCCCGGCGGCCTGCCCGGGCCGGTCCGCCCCGCCCGACGCGGCGCCGGGCCCCTGCGCCCGGCGGGAATTGCGCCCTCGCTCGCGTGTTCGCCGAGGGCCCCCGGGCCCGGTCGCGGCGTTTCGAATCGTTGTGGAAACGCGGATTTGCGTGGTAGAAAGCCGGGCCTGTTCACCACCGGGCGCCGGCCCGGCGCACCGAGGAGATTCCCGATGAAGCACGTGAGCTGGGTCCTGGCGCTCGTCGTCGGCGGCGTCGTCGGCTTCTTCCTGCGCGCCTCGATCGACTCGAGACCGACGCGCCCGCAGGCGGCGCAGCCTGCCCAGGCGCGCCCCCCGCGCCCGGTGGAGGACCCGAAGGCGGTCTACCGCGTCCCCCTGGAGGACTCGCCCTCCAAGGGTCCGGCCGACGCGCTCGTCACCATCGTGGAGTCGAGCGACTTCGAGTGCCCCTTCTGCAAGCGCGTCCTCCCCACGCTGAAGCAGATCGAGGAGGCCTACCCCGGCAAGGTCCGGTTCGTCTGGAAGCACAACCCGCTCTCCTTCCACGCGCGGGCGCTCCCCTCCGCCGTGGCCGCCGAGGAGGCGCGCGCCCAGGGGGGCGACGCCAAGTTCTGGGCGATGCACGACGCGCTCTTCGCCTCGGCGCCCGCGCTCTCCGACGACGACCTCGTCCGCGCCGGCCAGGGGATCGGGCTCGACGCCGCGAAGCTCCGCGAGGCGCTGGCCAGCCGCCGCCACGCCGGTCGCATCGAGCGGGACCAGAAGCTCGTCACCTCGCTGGGGGCCTCCGGCACGCCCGGCTTCTTCGTGAACGGCCGGAAGATCACGGGCGCGGTGCCGTTCGAGAGCTTCAAGGCGGTCGTCGACGAGGAGCTGGCCCGGGCCGAGGCGATGGTCCGCGCCGGCACGCCGCCGGGCCAGGTGTACGCCCGCCTCGTGGAGCGAGGCGCCACCGCCCCGGTCTTCCTGCCCGGCGCCGCACCGCCTCCCCCCGGCCAGGCGGCCGCCCCGCAGGCGCCGCCCCGGCCCCCGCCCGCGGTCTACCGCAAGGTGGACGTGCGCCCGGACGATCCGGCGAAGGGCGCCCGGGACGCCAAGCTCACCATCGTCCTGTTCTCCGACTTCCAGTGCCCCTTCTGCTCCCGGGTGGAGCCGACGCTGAAGCGCATCCTGGAGGAGAAGGGCAGGGACGTGCGGATCGTCTGGAAGCACCAGCCGCTCTCGATGCACCCGAACGCCGTGCCGGCCGCGATGGCGGCGGAGGCCGCGCGCGAGCAGGGCAAGTTCTGGGACATGCACGAGCGGCTCTTCACGAACCAGCAGGACCTCACCCCGGCCGCCTTCGAGCGGTACGCCCGCGAGATGCGGCTCGACCTGGCCCGGTTCAAGCGCGGGCTCGAGTCCGAGCGGGCGCGCGGCCGCATCCAGGAGGACCAGCGCCTGGCCGCCTCGGTGGGCGCCTCCGGCACGCCCACCATGTTCTTCAACTGCCGGCAGGTGGTCGGGGCGCAGCCGTACGAGCGGATGATGCCCATCGTCGAGGAGGAGATCCGCAAGGTGGACGCGCTCCTCGGCTCCGGCGCCCGGCGCGACGCCACGCTCTACCAGCGCGCCTGCGAGGCGAACGTGGCCGCGGCGCCGGCCGCGGCCGAGGCCGAGGCCGCCCCGCCGCCCGCCCCTGCTCCCAGCTTGCCGCCGGCGAACGTGACCCTGCGGCCCGACGACCCGGTCCGGGGCAGCGCCCGCGCCCCCGTCACCATCGCGCTCTTCTCCGACTTCCAGTGCCCCTTCTGCTCCCGGGTGGAGCCCACCCTCCGCCAGCTGGAGCAGGACTACCGGGGCAAGGTGAAGATCGCCTGGAAGCACCAGCCGCTCGTGCAGATCCACCCGCACGCCATCCCGGCCGCGCTGGCGGCCGAGGCCGCGCGCGAGCAGGGCAAGTTCTGGGAGATGCACGACAAGCTCTTCGCCAACCAGGCGGCCCTCCCCGCCGCGCCCTACGAGCAGTACGCGCGGGAGATCGGCCTCGACGTGGCCCGCTGGAAGCAGGCCTACGACTCGGCGAAGTACCGCCCGCGCATCGAGGAGGACCAGCGCCTCGCGGCCAGCCTCGGCATCCAGGGAACGCCCACCCTGGTGGTGAACGGGGAGCGCGTGGTAGGCGCGGTTCCCTACGAGCAGCTCAAGGCCGTGGTGGACCGCAAGCTCGCGGAGGCGAGGAAGTAGCCGCACCCGTCCGCGGTCAGGGAAGGCACCCACCCCGATACACCAGGATCTCGGGCCCTCCGACGGCCACGTCGTCGCGCAGGTCGCCGTCGAAGTCCCCCAGCTCGATGTCGCGACCGCTGCGGGAGGTCCACCGCCCCGCGTTCGCCAGGGAGCCGCCGGGCCCGCCCGCGAAGAGCGTGACCGCGTTCCCGTTCATCTCGAGCACCAGGACGTCGCGCCGCGGGCCGCCCGACATGGAGCCTACCGCCAGCGCGGTTCCCTGGACCTCGTGGAGCTCGGCGGGTCCCGGACCTTCGGGGCCACCCCTGAGCAGGGCGAGGAACCCCGTGTAAGGGATCGTGGCGCCGTCGAGGAGCACCAGCGTTTCCGCGGCGCCGTCGCCGTCCACGTCGGCGATCGCGAGCGCAACGTAGTAGAGCCATTCCTGGGGGATCCACCGCTCCGCCAGGGCGTCCAGGGACCCGTCGCCGAGGAACCGGTATGCGCGCACGACCGCGCCGGAGACCCTGGCTTCGATCGTGACGACGTCGCCGCGGCCGTCACCATCCACGTCACCCACCTCGAAGTTCACCGCCGGAAGGATCGCGTGGCTCTCGGCGGGCCCGAACGCGCCGTTCCCGAAGCCCCTGGCCACGCGGAGATCCCGGTACCGCAGGGCGAGGAGATCCGGGGCGCCGTCGCCGGTCACGTCCGCGAGGCGGACCACGGATCCGCCCCTCTCCACCGCGGGAAGCTCGGCCAGGAAGGTTCCATCACCGGCGTTGAGCAGGACGCCGGGTGTCTCGGGCCGGGCGATCACGATGTCGACGCGACCGTCCCGGTCGACGTCTGCGGAAAGAATCCCCGAGGCCCCCGGGGCGAGGTACCTCTCGGGCGGGGAGAAGCCGCCGGGGCTGCTCCGCCGGATGCCGATGACCGGAGTGCTCCCGTCGTACGGGATGAGCGCCGAGACCAGGTCGGCTCGCCCGTCCCCGTCCACGTCGGCCGCGAGCAGATCGGTCGCCGGCTCCTCGATCACCTCGGGGCCGGCCAAGGACATTCCTCCGCGCCCCCGGCGGACCTCGACGCCCGAGACCGCCTGGTTGGCCGCCAGCAGGTCGGTCCGGCCGTCCCCATCCGCGTCCGCCGCCGCCGTGGCCCCGCCCGCGCCCGCGAAGGAGGCGGCGGGCGGATCGAGCGTCCCGTCCCCCCGGTTTCGCAGGGCGCGCACCCGCCCCCCTTCGGCCACCACCACGTCGGGGCTCCCGTCGGCGTCGAGGTCGGCGAGGAGGAGATCCGGCCGGAGGGAGCCGAGGGCGGGCAGATCGTGGAGCTCGGCCGTCCCCAGCGCTCCGCTGCCGTCATTCCGGACCACCCCGATCACCTGGAGGTAGGGGGAGAATGGGTAGGAACCGAGGACCACCACGTCGACGTCGCCGTCCCCGTCGACGTCGCCCACCTCGGCGTCTTCCACCCTCACGTCGAGGTCGTACCCGACGGCGATCTCGAACGTCCCGTCCCCCGCGTTCCGCAGGAGGACAAGCGATCGGAACCCCTGCTCGGCCCCGGCCACCAGGTCTGGCCGCCCGTCCCTGTCGAGATCAGCGACACGCACCACGTTGATTCCGCCGTTGTAGGCATCCGTCGAGTACCGCTGAAACGACGTCCCGCCGGCCAGGCGGACCGAGACCCAGTCCCACGACTCCACCACCACGATGTCCCCGCGGGCGTCGCCGTCGAGGTCCGCGACGACGGGGCTCCGGGGTTGGAAGACCGTGAACGAGTCCTGCGCGACGAACCCGCCCTCGCCCTCGTTCCGCAGCGTCTCCACCGAGACCGCGCCATAACCGGCGTTCCCCGTGACGACGAGGTCGGGGTCGCCGTCGCCGTCGAGGTCTCCCGCCGCTGCGGCGTGCCAGGCCTGGAAGACGGCGTAGGTCTCTGGCGCCCCGTAGCCCCCGCCAGCGAGGCCGCGGAGGACCTGCAGCCGCGTGCCGCCGTCCTCGGCGACGACGAGGTCGAGGATGCCGTCGGCGTCGAGGTCGTGCGCGAGGAGGTTCGAGGCGCGGACCGTCTCCACGATGTCGGGTGCGTCCGGCAGGCCCGGCCCGGTCACGCAGACGGGCGCGGTGCACTCACCTCCCACGCACGACCCGAAGGCGGGGCAGGCGTTGCCGCACGCACCGCAATGGTCCCCGTCCGAGCCGAGATCCACGCAGGCGCCGTCACAGCGGCTCAGGCCGTCGAGGCGGCAGTCGTCGGCGCAGACCCCCCAGGCGCACCGCTCGCCCTCGCCGCACGGATTCCCGCACGCTCCGCAGTGGAGGGCGTCCTGCGTGAGGTCCACGCAGGCGCCGTCGCAGGTGGCGGCTCCCGGGCCGCTGCACCCGGGCTCGCACGTCCCGGAGGCGCACCGCCACCCCCAGGTGCAGGTGGCCGCGCACCCGCCGCAGTTGAGCGGGTCGCTCCGAAGGTCGGCGCACCAGGCGTTTTCCCCCGATCCGCAGGCGGTGAGCGGCTCGGGGCAGGAGGGAGCACAGGTTCCCTCCGCGCAGAGATGTCCGGCCGGGCAGACCGAGCCGCAGCCACCGCAGTGGAGCGGGTCGGTCCGGGTGGAGACGCAACGCGGGGCGCCCCCGTCAGGGCAGGTCTGGAGCGGGGCGGCGCACGCCGTCGCGCAGGTCCCCCCGGAGCAGACCGATCCCTCGGGGCAGGAGTTCCCACAGCCGCCGCAGTTCGCCGGATCGAGCCGGGTGTCCACGCACGTTCCACCGCACCGGCTCACGGGGCAGGGTGCCGCTTCGTCGCCTCCGCAGCCAGCGGCGAGGACCGCGAGGACCGCGGCGGTGCACAAGGCCCTCCGCAGGCCGCGCCTCGCGCGGCTCACGGCCCGGCCTCGAAGACGAGGTCGTCGTGATCGTCGTACGGCCCGGTCCCGCAGGCGGCGGCCGGCCCGCCCCAGGTGAGCCGCGCCCGCACCGCCTGCGTCGCTCCTTCGGGCAGCACGTATCCGGCCGAGAGAACCTGGAGACCCCCCGCGACGGGCGCCAGCGTGGCAACGGGAACCCAGACCGGCGCGGATGCGTCCGCGGCCGCGAAGAGGTGCAGTGCGTCGCCCGTCGCGTAGGCTCGCAGGGTCACCTCGACTTGGACCTCGGTGCCGGGACCGAGCGGTCCCCCGCCGGCCGTCGCGATCCGGATCCGCTCGATCGACTCGTCCACGCCGTGGGTGCCGGCGACGCCGTCGAGGCAGGAGGCACCCACGGTGTTCGGCGCGTTTCGCTCGGGACCGAGAAGCCCGCGTCCGGCGAGGAGTGCACCGCTGTCGCAGGCGGACTCCACCGAGCGGCAGCGCGGGGCGCCCAGCCCGGCTTCGAAGGCGGCCGCTCCCGGGGCGAGGGTGACCGTCACCTCCACCGGCGCGCTCGTGCCGGAGCGACCCTGCCCGTCCCAGGCTCGGGCCTGGAGGACGTGGATCCCGGGCGCCGCGAGCCAGCTGTCCCAGGCGACCTGCCACGGCGGAGCGGAGTCCGTCCCGACCAGGCCGCCGTCCACGAGCAGGTCGACGGAGGCCACGTCCCCGTCGTCCTCAGCATCGACCTCGACGACGACGTCCCCGGCGACCGTCGCGCCGGGGACCGGCCATGCGATCGCGACCGTCGGCGGCATCGCGTCCGCGACCGCGAAGGCGAGGTCGTCGTGATCGTCCCACTTCCACCCCGAGCTCGGGACCTCGCAAGCGAGCGGTTCGCCCGGCCCCTCTCCCGCTTGCAGGTAGTGGTGACGCGCCCGGATGGCCTGGAGCGTTCCCGGCGGAAGGACCATCCTGGTCTCCACGACCTGGCGGCCGTTCCCCGGCGGAACGAGGGTGGCGAGGTGCCTCCACTGCGGCGAGCGCGCGTCCGCGGCGTGGAAGAGCTCCACGCGGTCGGTGGAGACGCCCGAGCACGTCACCGCGATGCGAACCTCCTCGCCGGGCGCGAAAGGGAGGCCGTTCGCGGTGGCGATCCGGATCCGGTCCACCTGCGTGAAGGGCCCGTCCGCGCAGGTACCGCCGATCGTGTTCGGCCCGTTGGGCTCCTCGATGCCGTCGCCCGCGAGCAGACCCGCCGAGTCGCACTCGGCATGCACCGCCGCGCAGGCCGGGACGTGCAGTCCGGGGTCGAAGGCGGCGCCATGGGCGTGCTCGACCCGAACCTCCACCGCATCCGAGGCGCGATTCCCTGCCCGGTCGAAGGCGACGGCCTCGAACCGGTACGTCCCGTCCACCCGGAGATCGCCGTCCCAGGTCCGCTGGAAGGGCGGTGCGTACCACCGCGCCAGGTATTGCCCGTTCTGGAGCAGGTCGACGTGGTCGATCGCGTCGTCGTCCGTCACCTCCACGGCGATCTGCACCGGTCCCGCCACGGGACCGGAGGCGTCGGTTCGGATCGACGCGGTGGGTGGCGCGGTGTCCACCAGGACGTCCACCTCCTGCGTCGCAACGTTCCCGGCCCCGTCCACGGCGCGCCCGAGGAGCACGTGTCGTCCGGGCGTGGGCGCGAGCCACCCGAAGTTGGCCGAGTAGGGGCCGGCGGTTCCCACCAGCGCGCCGTCCGCCCACAGCTCCAGTCGGTACACCGGGAGGAGACCGTCGCTCGCCGTCACGCCCACCGGCACGAGGCGGGGCGCGATGCTCGGCGCCCGCACGGTGACGGTGGGCGCATCGCGATCGAGCACCTGCACGTCCCTGGCGGCCTGCGCGGCGTTCCCCGCCCCGTCCACCGCCCCTGCCTCCACGCGGTGGATCCCGGAACCCTTCGGAGTCCACACGGCCCGGTAGGGCGGCGTCCCGTCACGCGCGAGGAACGCCCCGTCCACCCGGAACTCGACGTACCCCATCAGGCGGTCATCGGTCGCCGTCGCCTCCAGGAGGACGGTGGCGGGAGCGGGCGCGGCGAAGGCGGGCGCGTCGATCGAAACCGTGGGTGCGGAGGTGTCGGGCGTGCCGGGGGCGGCCGCGAACGCGAGGTCGTCGCGGTCGGCGTAAGCGCCCTCGCCACACCAGGGGGTGGGCTCGGCCCCCTGGACGAAGGCGACCCGGACCGCCTGGACGGCTCCCGGGCCGAGGGTGAACTCGACCTCGGCCGGCCCGGCTCCCTCGCCGAACGGCGCGACGGTGGTCCCGATGCGCCGCCATGCGGGTGCCGATGCGTCCGACGCGGTGAAGAAGTCGAGCGGCTCCAGCAACCAGGGACTCGAGACCCAGGCCTTCACCCGGGCGCGGCCGCCCACGGCCAGATCGGATCCGTCGGGGGACTCCACCTCGATCCGTTCGATCGAAGGCTGCGGATCGAGGGGGAAGAGGAAGCCCATCACCAGATCGGGTCCGTCGGGGCAGGTCCCGCCCAGCGTGTTCGGGTGGTTCTGCTCCGGACCCACCGGTGCGCCGCGCCCGCGGACGAGTCTGCGCGTGTCGCAACGGTGACCGGGCACCGCGCAGGCCGGCACCTGCAGTGCGGAATCCCAGGCCGCGACCCCAGGGTTCAGGACCTGCACCACGACCGGAGACGAGACCGCCCGGTTGCCGGCGGCGTCGAACGCCACGGCCTCGAGCGTGTGCGGCCCGTTCTCCACCTCCTCGGTGTCCCACCACAACGAGAAGGGAGCGGACGAGCCTCCCATGCTCGCGCCGTCGACGCGGAGCGACACGAAGGCGACCCCCGCATCGTCCGAGGCGGACACCTCGACCGCCACGGTGCCGTGCGCCACCGCTCCCTCGACGGGCGACGTGATCGCGACCAGCGGGGGAACGGCGTCCCCCGAGGGATCGACCACCCGCGCCTGGAGGAGCCGGTCGGGCGAGGAGCCGGGGAACTCGATGGCGGGGGTGCTCGCGCCCACGAGCGCGCCGGTCACGTCGGTCGGTGTCGCCGACGGGTGACGCTCCAGGTAGAGCGCGGCCACCCCCGCGACGTGGGGCGAGGCCATCGAGGTCCCGGACGCCTCGAGGGTGGCCGTGTCGCTCGTCGCCCAGGCCGAGGTGATCTCGACGCCGGGCGCGAAGAGATCGAGACACGAGCCGAAGTTGCTGAAGAGCGCTGGCCGGTCGGCCCGGCCGGTGGCCCCCACGGTGATCGCCTCCGGCGCGCTGGCGGGCGAGATCCAGCAGGCGTCCTCCGCCGAGTTGCCCGCGGCGACCGCGCAGGTGATCCCCGCCGCGACCGCGTTGGCCAGGGCCAGGTTCACCGCTGCCGAGAACGAGCCGCCCAGGCTCATGTTGACGACCGCGGGGGACGCATGGTTCGCGGTCACCCAGTCGATCCCCGCGATCACGTCCCCGAACGTTCCGACACCCCGGCAGTCGAGGACGCGAACCGGGTGGAGCGTGGCCAGCTTCGCCACCCCGAAGCGCGTACCGCCGACCGTCCCGGCCACGTGGGTCCCGTGCCCGTGGCAGTCCTCGCCCCCGAACCCGTCCTCCACGAACGAGATGCCGGCGCCCACGCGCCCGGCCAGCTCTCCGTGGGTGGTGCGGATCCCGGTGTCGATGACGTAGACGTGCACCCCGGCGCCGGTGGCGTCGAACCCGTACGTGCCGTCGAGCGGGAGGTCGCGCTGGTCGATGCGGTCGAGCCCCCAGCTCGCCGCGGGCTCCGTTGCGAAGATGCGGGCTTCTCCGTCCTCCTCGACGAAGGCGACCGCCGGATCCTCCGCGAGCGCGCGCGCCTGCCTCTCCGTCGTCTCGATGGTGAACCCGCGCAGCGCGGACCGATAGTGGCGACGCACGTTCCCGCCGTACCGCCGCGCGGCGTCCCATGCCAGCCGCTCCACCGGTTCGCTCCCCTCCCTCAGCACCACGATGTAGCGCCCGGGAACCGGGCGGGCGGAGTGGAGGAAGCTCCCGGGCGCAGGCCTCGGCTCCGTCGTCGCGGGGCGCGAACAGCCCGCCAGTCCCAACCCGAGCGTGACGCAGATCAACGCGACGCGCATGCCGGCCCTTGCCTGAAGGTGTCGAGTTTATCACGGATCGCGAAGCCCGTGTCCCGCGCCCCCGATCCGTTCTACACTCGGCATCCACCCGGGTCCGCGCATGGAGACGCGCCTGCCCCATCGCGCATTGCTCGCGCTCGCCGGCGCCGCGGCGCTCGCCGGAGGCTGCCGTCCGGCTGCCGCGCCGGTGGCCCCAGCCGCCCCGCCCGCCCTGTCGCCGCCGCTGGACCTCGCCGCGGCGGTCCGGCACGCGCGCCTCGCCTTCAGGCCGTTCGCGGCCGGCGTGCACGAAGCTGCCGGTCCGACCTTCCGCGCGAGGGTGGACGAACGGGGTGCGCTGTCGTTTTCCCCCGAGGACCCGACCCGGCGCGCCTCGCTCGTCCTCGCCCTCGGACCCGCCTCGGTCGGCCGTGCCGCAGCGCCCCTCCATCCGGCCGCCATCCGGCGCGCCCGCGACGGGACGCTCGTGCTCGCCCACGGCGCCGCGCTCGAGCGACTTCGGGCCACGGACGGGGGCGTCCAGCAGAGCTGGTCGTTCCCGGAACGCCCCCCCGGGCACGGCGACCTGCGCGTGCGCCTTCCGGCTGCCGGGCTCGAGTTCGCCGGCTCGACCGCGGCGGGCCTCCACTTCGCGGATCCCGCCACCGGGACGGGGGTCCGGTACGGCCAGGCCACGTGGGTGGACGCGGCGGGCGTTCGGACCCGCATCGAACCGCGATGGACGTCTTCGGAGATCTCGCTCGTGGTGCCGGCGGAGGTGCTCGACCGCTCCGCCTATCCGGCCGTGCTGGATCCGCTCGTTTCCCCCGAGTCGGCCATCGACGAGCCGCTTCTCGCCGCCGCGCCGGACGCGCAGGACCAGCCGGTTGCCGCTGCCGACGGCTCCCTGTTCCTGGTCGCCTGGGTGGATCGTCGCTCGCACGAGGCGTCCGAGATCCATGCCGCTCGCGTCGCGCTCGACGGCACGGTCCTCGATCCGGTCGGCTTCCTGGTCGCGGGGGGCCCGGGTACCCGCCGCGCGCCGGCCGTCGCGGCAGGGGGCGGCGTGTTCCTGGTCGCATGGGAGGAGGTGAACGGATCGTACGGCACGCTGCGGGGCCTGCGGGTCGGAGCGGACGGATCGCTCGTCGACGCGGCCCCGTTCGACGCCGGATCCGAGGCATCCCTGCCATCGCCGCGCATCGCCGCGGCGTTCGACGGGACGACCTTCCGGTTGGCGTGGGTGACGGCGAGCGCCTCCTCCAGCGCGACCTGCTGCATCCGGCTCGCTTCCGCCGGCGCGGACGGGGCGCTGCTGGGCGCAGCGAAGGTGATCTACACCTCCTCTTTCGGTTCCTGCGGTGCGCCCGTTCCCCCGGCCGCCCTCGCCTGCGAGGGTGCGACGTGCCTGGTGGCCTGGGCCCAGGCCGCAGGGCTGATGCTCGGCACGTTCGACCGCTCCGGAAACCCGATCGACGCGTTCCGCACGACGGCGCTATCGCGGATCGCCGAGCCGAGCGCCGCCTTCGACGGTGCCCGGTACTTCGTCGTGTGGCAGGACGACCGAGCCTCCACCGGGCGCCCCGACGTCTACGGTGCGCGCGTGTCGACGGCGGCGTCGATGCTGGACGTCGGCGGTCTGCCCATCGCGATGGGGGGCGACCGGCGGCGGCCGGCCATCGCGTTCGATGGGACGAACCACCTCGTGGTCTGGGAGGAGCGCGACACGGGCGGCGTGGACGTCCTGGGCGCCAGGCTCTCCCCGGACGGCGCGGTTCTCGACCTCACGTTCCTCCCCGTCGCGGTCTCCCCCGGAAGCCAGCTCGCGCCGGCGGTCGCCGCATCGCCCTCGGGCGCGCTGGTGGCGTACGAGGACGCGCGCCAGGACTCCGCGGGCGACGTCTACGCCACCCGCCTCAGCACGGCGGGAGGCGTCCTGGACCCGGAGGGGATCCTGGTCGGGCGCAGCGGCAACCGCGAAAGTGCGCCGGTGGCGGCCTTCGACGGGTCCACCTGGCTCGTGGCGTGGGAGGACTCGCGCGCCGCCTCGTCGCGCGAGTCGGGGGTCTACGGCCTGCGGCTCGCGGCCGACGGCACGCCTCTCGACGCGGCCGCCTTCCCCATCTCGGACGGCCCGGCCACCGAGGCGCGCCCGGCGGTGGCGGCCTGCGGCGACGGGTTCCTGGTCGCCTGGAGCGACTACCGGAACGGCGGCGGCGCGGACGTCTTCGCGGCGCGGGTCTCGGCCAGCGGCAGCGTCCGCGATCCGTCCGGGATCGCCGTCGCGACCGGGGACGGCGCCCAGGGGACCCCCGCGGTCGCCTGCGGAGACGGCGGTGCGCTCGTCGTCTGGCAGGCGCTTTCGACGTATTCCGTCCCCGCCGCCGTGCGCGCCGCCCGGGTCGACGCGGACGGCACGGTGCTCGACCCCGGGGGACTGACGCTTCCGGGGCCCAGCGCGGGTGCGCCGCCCTCCGTCGCGGCAGGAGGCGGTGGCTTCGTCGTGGCCTGGCACGCGCCGCTGCCCTGGGGAGGCGCCGAGGTGCTGGCCGCACGGATCGCCGCGGACGGCTCCCTCGGGCCGGTGGAGCCGCTCTGCGCCGGCCCTGGGCTGCGCAGCGAGCCGCACCTGGCGTTCGACGGAGCCGGGTTCCAGGTGGCCTTCGCCGAACAGCACCCGTCGCCGCACGTCCGCACGGCGCGCCTCTCCGCATCCGGGTCGGCGCTCGACGGGTGCGGAGCGAGCCTCCCCGGAAGCGAAGGAGGAACGGGGCCGCGCATCGCCTACGACGGCGCGCGTCACCTCGCGCTCTGGCGAGACGGCGGGACGGGCGAGATCCGGGGATCCCAGCTCGCCCCCGGCGGCGCGATCCTCGCCTCCTTCGTCGCCTCGCCGGCCTCCGACGAGGCGCGCGCGCCACACGCGGCGTGCGACGGGGTGGGAAGGTGTCTGCTCACCTACGAGCGCCTCGACGCGGCGTCAGGCATCACCCGCGCGCGCCTCCGGTGGGTGACCTCCGATGCGCCGGCGCCCCGCTGCTCGGGCCCCGGCGAGTGCGCCAGCGGGTTCTGCGTGGACGGCGTCTGCTGCGACGGTGCCTGTGGCGGAGGCGATCCCGGAGACTGCCTGGCCTGTAGCGTCGCGGCGGGCGCACCAGGCGACGGCGCGTGCGCCCCGGTGGCGCCGGGCGGGCTTTGCCGCGGCGGACCCGGGTGCGACGCCTCCGAACGTTGCGACGGGAGCTCGACCGCCTGCCCCCCGGATCAGCTCGCGCCCGACGGCGAATCCTGCGACGACGGCAACGGCTGCACCAGGCTCGACGCATGCCGCGGCGGCGCCTGCGTCGGCGAAGACCCCGTGGTCTGTCCCCCCGCCGGGCCCTGCGCGTCCGTGGTCTGCGTGCCCGAGACCGGAACGTGCCGCCGCGAGGTCCTGCCGGCGAGATCGCCCTGCGACGACGGCGACCCCTGCACGAACGAGTCCTGCAACGCGTACGGAGAGTGCGTGGCGAGCGAGAAGTTCTGCCCGTACGTTCCCTGCAATTCCTCCTCCTGCGACGGCGCGACCGGCGAGTGCCGTCAGACACCGGTCCCTGACGGCAGCTACTGCAGCGACGGCAGCATGTGCACGACCCAGGACTGGTGCGAAGGGGGCGCCTGCACCGGGCACGTGCCGGTGGTGTGCCTTCCGCCCGATGCCTGCCACGAGACGGGGCTGTGCGATCGGGCCACCGGCGCGTGCGCCTACGCACCGAAGGCCGACGGCATGCCCTGCGACGACGGGAACGCCTGCACGCTCACGGATGCGTGCGCGGCGGGCGCCTGCACCGGCACGGAGCCGGTCGTCTGTGCGGGCGGAGACGTCTGTCACGCGCCTGGTGCGTGCGACCCCGCCACCGGTGGGTGCGGCCCGCCGGCCGAGAGGCCGGACGGCACCGCGTGCGACGACGGGAACGCGTGCACGCGGAGCGACGGCTGCCTCTCCGGCGTCTGCACGGGGAGCGATCCGGTCGTGTGCGCCGCGACCGGCCCCTGCCGCGAGCCGGGCCTGTGCAACCCTTCCACCGGGGCGTGCGCCGAGTCGTGGAAGGGGAACGGCACGCCCTGCGATGACGGCGACGCCTGCACCGAGGGGGACGCCTGCCTCAACGGCGAGTGCGGTGGCGCCCAGGTCGGCTGCCCGGACCCCGGTGCGTGCCGCGGGGCCGCCTGCGTCGCCTCGGAGGGCGGGTGCACGACCTTCGCCCTCGAGGACGGAACGGCCTGTCC
>DATIUR010000379.1:0-3038 GCA_035466675.1 Anaeromyxobacteraceae bacterium
ATGACCCCCGGCCTCGCCTTCTTCTACGGCGGGCTGGTCCGCTCCAAGAACGTGGTCCACACCATGCTGCTCTCCATCGTCTGCATGGCGCTGGTGGGCGTCCTGTGGGCGCTGGTCCAGTACAGCCTCGCCTTCTCCCCCGGACCCGGCGCCCTGGACAAGGTGATCGGAGGCCTCTCCTGGGCGGGGCTGCGGGGGGTGGGAGGCGCGCCCGAACCGAGCCTCTCGGCCACCATCCCGCACGCGGCCTTCATGCTCTTCCAGGCCATGTTCGCGGTGATCACCCCGGCCCTCATCTCGGGCGCCATCGTCGAGCGCGTGCGGGTCAAGCCCTACGTGCTCTTCGTCGGGCTGTGGAGCCTGGTGGTCTACGCCCCGGTGGCCCACTGGGTGTGGGCGCCGGGCGGCTGGCTGCGCGGGCTGGGCGCCCTCGACTTCGCCGGCGGCACGGTGGTGCACATCAACGCCGCCGCCGCGGCGATCGTCGCCGCCGTCGTCCTCGGGAAGCGCCGTGGCCTGCGGACCCCGTCGGTGCTGCCGCACAACGTCCCGTTCGCGATCCTCGGCGCCGGCCTCCTCTGGTTCGGCTGGCTCGGCTTCAACGGAGCGAGCGCGCTCGCCGCGAACGGCCTCGCCGCCTACGCCTTCTCCAACACCTTCTTCGCCCCGGCGGCGGCGGCCACGGCCTGGGCCCTGGCCGAGCTGTTCCGCTACGGGAAGATGTCCGGCGTCGGCATCGCCTCGGGAGCGGTGGCCGGGATGGTGGCGATCACGCCGGCGGCCGGCTTCGTCACGCCGCTCTCCGGCATCGTGCTCGGCGCCGTGGCCGGGTTCGCCTCCTTCGGCGCGGTCCGGATCCGCCCGCGCCTGGGGCTGGACGACTCCCTGGACGTCTTCGCCGTCCACGGCGTGGGCGCCACGGTGGGCGCCCTCCTGACCGGCGTGTTCGCCACCACCGCGGTGAACTCCGCGGGCGCGGACGCGAGCCTGGCCCTCCTGGGCAAGCAGGCCCTGGGGGTGGCGGTCACGCTGGTCTTCTCCGGCGCCGTCTCGTTCGGCCTCCTCAAGCTGGTGGCCCGGGTGACGCCGCTCCGCGCGGACGAGCAGGACGAGTGGGCCGGCCTCGATCAGGCCGAGGCAGGCGAGCGCGGGTACATCTACACGGACATCGAGTCGACCGGAGGCACGCCCGTCGCGCACGAGCTGCCGGCCGCCGCGCCGGTGCCGAAGGGCGCGACGACCTAGGGCGAGGGCACCGGTGGGCGGCGCCCCTTCCCCTCACCCGGAGATGGCGGCGAGCACCGTGTCGAACACGAACATCTCCAGCCGCTCGCGGTCCTCCGGCGACTGGTTCACGAACTGGAAGGCGACGCGGACGTTCCCCGTCTGCGGCTTCAGGTCGGCCACGCGCGCCCGACCGGCCACCGGATCCGAGGCCGGGATCCGGATCGAGTAGCCCACCTCCTCGCCCAGGGGCGGGGCCTTCTCGAGCAGGGCGGCGAAGCCGCCGGTGGAGACGTCGAGCGTGACCGCGCGCAGGCGCGAGGTGACGAGGTCGAGGTCCACCTGGAGCGCGCGCGTGACGCGCAGCGCCTGGCGGGCCACCTGGCCCTGGCGGAGCGTGAGCTTCTGCGCCGCCAGCAGGGCGCGGGCCAGCTCGTCGCGGCCTGCCTTGTAGACGGCCTCCTCGCGGGGGCTGAGCTGCCGGCGCCGCGCCCGCTCGTGCAGGTCGCGGAAGTTCGACATCCACTGCGAGAGGCTCATCGGGACCGCTCCCGGGGGGGGGCTGCTCAGAGGGTCTTCTTCAGCTCGGGGGCCGGGCGGAATCCGACCGTCTTGGTCGGGGCGATCTGGATCTCGGCGCCGGTGCGCGGGTTCCGCCCCACCCGTCCGGCCCGCCGCTTCACCACGAACGTCCCGAACCCGGGCATCGAGAAGCGCTTGTCCCGCCGGATGCCCCGGGCCAGGTGATCGAACACGATGTCGACCAGGGCCGCGACCTGACGCCTCGAGAGGCTCCCGTGCTCCGCCTGAACCTTCTCGATCAGATCGGCCTTGGTCATGCGCGTCCGTCCCCCTCCCCGAAGCTCCGCGACCCTAGCGCCGCGGCCCGGGCGCGTCAAGGCGCCCCGGCCCGCGGAATCCGCTCCCCTGGCGGGTTTCCCGGCAGAGGTCAGGCGATCCCGAGCAGGGCCCGCGCCTGCGCCGGCGTGGCCGGCTCGCGCCCGGCCCGGCGCGCCATCGCCACCGCGATCTCGACCAGCTCGTGGGAGCCCCTGGCCAGGACGCCCTTCGACACGAACAGGTTGTCCTCGAGCCCGACGCGCACGTGCCCGCCCAGGCCGAGGGCCACCTCGGCCATGGGCAGCTCGAAGCGCCCGATGCCCGCCACGGTCCAGTGGGTCGGCTCGGGCAGCCCCTCCACCAGGAAGCGGAGGTTCCGCTCGCTGCCGGACATGCCCCCCGGCACGCCCAGCACGAACTGCACGTGGTAGGGGGCGGCCAGGTGTCCCTGGTCGAGCAGCCAGCGCAGGGTGTCGAGCATCCCCGCGTCGTACACCTCGCACTCCGGCACGAGCTTCCGCTCCCGCAGGCGGGCGGCGATCCGGACGATGTCCGGCCGGGCGTTCACGAAGACGTCGTCCCCGAAGTTCATGGTGCCGAGGTTGAGCGTGCCCATCTCCGCCCCCGGCACGAGCGATCCGAGGCGCTCCTCGACCGGCATCCCGACCGCACCGCCGGTGGAGCACTGGATCACCACGTCCGACCCGGCCGCCCGGATCCGCTCGATGATCTCGCGGAAGTGGTGGCCCTCCTGGGAGGGCCGGCCGTCCGGCCACCGCGCGTGCAGGTGCACCGCCGCCGCGCCGGCTCGCCAGGCGTCGAGCGCCGCGCCCGCGATCTCCTCGGGCGTGTACGGGACGAAGGGGCTCTGGGCGCGCGTCACCTCAGCGCCCACCACCGCCGCCGTGACGAGGACCGGTTCGGCCACGGGTCGCTCCTCAGCGGATCCGGCGCTGCTTGTCGGCCGGGACCAC
>DATIUR010000380.1:0-6723 GCA_035466675.1 Anaeromyxobacteraceae bacterium
ACGGCGCCGCGAGGTGGCCCTTCTCGAGGAGCCAGCGCAGCGTGTCGAGCATCCCGGCGTCGTAGACCTCGCACTCGGGCACGAGCCGCCGCTCGCGCAGCCGCGCCGCGATCCGGACGATGTCCGGGCGCGCGTTCACGAAGATCTCGTCGCCGAAGTTCATGGTGCCGAGGTTGAGCGTGCCCATCTCGGCGCCGTCCACCAGGGACCCGAGCCGCTCGTCCACCGACATCCCGACCGCGCCCCCGGTCGAGCACTGGACGACGACGTCGCTCCCCGCCGCGCGGATCCGATCCACGATCTCGCGGAAGTGCGCCGCCTCCTGCGACGGCCGCCCGTCCGGCCAGCGCGCGTGCAGGTGCACCACCGCGGCCCCCGCCTTCCCGGCGTCCACGGCGGCGCGCGCGATCTCCTCGGGCGTGTACGGGACGAAGGGGCTCTGGGCGCGCGTCACCTCCGCGCCCACCACCGCCGCCGTGACGAGGACCGGTTCGGCCACGGGTCGCTCCTCAGCGGATCCGGCGCTGCTTGTCGGCCGGGACCACGCAGGTTCCGCTGGCCCGGCACACCACCACCGGCGGCGAGAGCACGTCGGCGGCGCTGTCGGAGAGGTCGCGGCGGGCCGCGATCACCTTGCGCGCCTCGAAGCGCATCGCCCGGGAGGTGTTGCCCACCTCGACGATCTCGCCCTCGGCCTCGACGTAGTCCCCGGACCGGACCGGGGCCAGGAACTCGACGGCGTCGTAGGCGCGGAAGAGCCCCTCGTCGCCGTCGTGGCGGACCAGGAGCTCCGTGGCCACGTCCCCGAACAGCTCGAGCATCCGCGCCCCCTCGACCAGGTCGCCGCCGTAGTGGGCGTCGGTCTGGCACATCCTCACCCGGATGACGACCTTCTCGTGGAGGGGCATCAGCGCATCTCCTTCCCCATCTTCTTCATCACGGCGCCGACGAGCCAGCTCGCCACGTCGGACGGCCTCGTCCCCGCGCCGAACCCGGCGTCGTAGCCCAGCTCGGCGGCGAGTCGGTGATCGATGCGCGGCCCTCCCAGCACCGCCACGATGCGATCGCGGATCCCCAGCCGCTCCAGCTCCTCCAGGAGCTGGCGGGCGTTCTCGCGGTGGACGTCGCGCTGGGTCACGACCTGCGAGACCAGCACCGCGTCGGCGTTCGACTCGGCGCAGAGGCGGGCCAGGCGCGCGTTCTCCACCTGGGCCCCCAGGTTCCGGGCGTCGAAGCAGGCGTACCGCTCCAGCCCGTAGTCGCCGGCGTACCCCTTCATGTTCATGATGGCGTCGATGCCGACGGCGTGGGCGTCCGAGCCGGTGCAGGCGCCCAGCACCACGATCCGGCGGCCCACCTCGCGGAGCGCGTAGGCGTTCAGCTCGTCGAAGGGCTTCTTGCGGACCACCACCTCCGGGACCTCGATCCTCGACCAGTCCACCGCCGCCGAGGTCCGGCCGTACACGACGAAGAAGGTGAAGCGGTCCGCCGCGCCCTCCATGGCCGCGACGTGGACCTGCTCCATGCCGAGCTTCAGGGCCAGCTCCCGGGCCGCCTCGCGCGCCCGCTCGCCGGGAGGCACCGGGAGCACGAAGGAGAGCTGCACCACCCCGTCGTCCCGCCGGTCCCCGTAGGGCCGGACCATGTGGATCGCCTCTCCGGTCATGCCTCGCCCCCGATCCGGATCCGGTCGACCAGCGCCCGGTGGACCTCGACCGTCTCGGGCGGCGTCGGCGTCCGGCTGACCAGGAAGGCGCGGTACTGCACCCCGCCGTCGCAGACGCCGAAGGCCCAGCCGTGCCAGGGGCCCTGGTCCGCCTCCTGGGTCCAGGCCCGGCGGCCCGCCAGCGTGGTGGCGTGCCGCCGCACGCGCGAGAGGCCGGCCTCGCCGCGGCGCAGCTCCTCCTCGGCGGCGGCCAGGCAGGCTCGCTCGTCGGGAAAGCGGTCCTCGACCTGCGAGACGACCAGGCGCGCGTTCCCGTCGGGCGCCTCGACGGTGACCCGGGTCGGGCCGCCCCAGGCCCGCCAGCCCTCGGGGGCCTCGAAGGCGACGGCCCCCACGCGGTAGGCCAGCCAGCCGGCCCGCCCGGAGGGTCGCCCCTCCACCGGGCGGAAGATCGCGCAGGCCAGCGCGGCGGCGGCGGCGGCGGCGATGGCACGCTTCATCGGGCCTCCAGGATCTCGAGGAACGGGTTGAAGTAGTCGGGCGCGCGCTCCACCACGCCGGAGAGGCCCTTGCCGCCCTCCTCGGTCCGCACCACGTCGCCGAAGCGCCCCTTCCCGATCGAGGCGAAGAGACCGTCCGCGGCCACCTCCTCGAGCAGCGAGAGGGCCCGGCCCAGGGTCTCGTTCGCCCGACCCACCACCGTCCCTTCCGGCCGGAAGGAGATCTCGGCCCCCATCGAGCGCCAGGCCCGGTGGACGTAGTCGGCGGTCTTGAGCGCCACGTAGCGGTCCATGAGGAAGGGGTTGTGCATGGCCTCCGTCATCATGCCGAGGAGCTGGATCTCCTGGCCGGTGATCCAGGAGACCACGTCGGCCATGGCGTCGTAGGCGTGGCTGAAGAAGATGTCCCCCTGCTTGTGCTTGGTGGGGGGCATGTACTTGATGGGCGCCTGCGGGAACAGCGTCCGCACGAGCAGCGCCTGCGCCATCTCCCGGGCGATGGTGTCCTCGCGGGCCGGGTCGATCTCGAAGCTGTGGCCGAGGCCGATGAGCCGGTCGGGCAGGCCGGCCCGGTGGGCGAAGCTCTCGTTCATGAACTGGGAGGCGATCACGGTGTGGGCGGCCTCGTCGGCGTCGGCGGTGGTGATGTAGTTGTCCTCGCCGGTGTTGATGACGATCCCGGCCAGCGCGCAGATCCGCCGCGAGAAGTGCTGGTCGCACAGGGTCCGCCGCATGTTGATGTCGCGGAAGAGGATCCCGTACATGGCGTCGTTGAGCAGCATGTCCAGCCGCTCCCAGGCCGCCGCGAACGCGATCTCCGGCATGCACAGCCCGGAGGAGTAGTTGGTGAGGTGCAGGTAGCGGCCCAGCCGGCGCGACTCGGCGTCGAGGGCCTCCCGCATGATGCGGAAGTTCTCCTGGGTGGCGTAGGTGCCGCCGTACCCCTCGGTGGTGGCGCCGTGCGGGACGTAGTCGAGCAGCGACTGGGCGGTGGAGCGGATCACCGCGATCACGTCGGCGCCGGCCTGGGCGGCGGCGCGCGCCTGCTCCACGTCGTCGTGGATGTTGCCCGTGGCCACGATGAGGTACTTGTGCGGGCGCGGACCGACCCCTATCTCCGCCTTGAGCGCGTCCCGCCGTGCCACCCGGGAGCGCACCTCGACCACGGCGGCGCCGGCCTCACGGCGCATCTCCTCGAGCAGGGCCCGCTCCTCCGCCTCCGGGAGCGGATCGGGGCGGCGCGGGAGGGCGCCGGCGCGCTCCACGATGGCGAGCGGATCGGTGGCCCCCTGGCGCATCACCCGCCCGAGCCAGTAGGCCGCGCCCCGGCCGAGCAGCCCCTTCTCGTGCAGCGCGTCGACGAGCAGGTTCACGAGCGGCACGCCGCGGGGTCCCGCGTCGTGCAGGCCGTAGAGGCGGAGCACGGTCCGCTCGATGGAGACGGTGGTGTGGCGGCGCACGAACTCGAGCACCTGGCCGGTGACGCGGTCGGCGAGCGCGCGGCAGCGCTCCACCGTGGCGCGATCGACGGGAAGATCAGGGACCTGGCGTCCGTCCGGGAGCCGCATGGCCGATGGATTAGGCCCAAAGCGGCGCGCCGGCAAGGTTCCGGCGGGGGGAGCGGGGCACCGCGGGCTCCAGGCTCCGGGCTGCAGCCTCCGGGCTCCGGACTCCGGGCTCCAGGAGAAGCCGACGCACCGTCGTGCTCCCGTGGCCCGCAGCCCGAAGCCTCGTGGCCCGACTACCCGATGCGCCCGCCCCCGAGGACCTCCTCCCCGTCGTAGAAGACGGCCGCCTGCCCGGGCGCGACGCCGCGCACCGGGCGGTCGAGCTCCACCGCGGCCCCTTCCGGCGTGGGCCGCACCAGGCCCGGCTCGCCCTCGTGGCGGTGGCGGACCCTCACCAGGGCCCGGACCGGCGCCGGCGGCGGCTCGCCCGACACCCAGGTCGCCTCCCGGACGCCGAACCGGTCGCGGGACGCCTCCTCCGCGCCGCCCACCACCACCCTCCCCGCCCCGGCCTCGATGCGGACGACGTAGCGCGGCGCGCGAGCGGCGAGACCCAGGCCGCGGCGCTGACCCACCGTGAACCGATGGATGCCGGCGTGCCGGCCGAGCACCCGGCCGTCCGGGGAGACCACCTCCCCGGGCCGGAGGCGCTCCGGGGCGCGCAGGGCCACGAAGTCGGCCGCGCCCCCGCGGGCGACGAAGCAGATCTCCTGCGACTCGGCCTTGGCGGCGTTGGGCAGGTCGGCCCGGGCGGCCACCTCGCGCACCGCCGGCTTCGTCAGCCCGCCCACCGGGAAGATCACGTCGCGCAGGGCGTCCTGGCCGAGGCCGTAGAGGAAGTAGCTCTGGTCCTTGGCGGGGTCCCGCCCCACGAGCAGCGACGCCCGGCCGCCCCGCCGCTCCACCCGGGCGTAGTGGCCGGTGGCGAGCTTCGCGCCCAGGGCGCGGGCGCGGCGCAGGAGCCAGTCGAACTTCACCTCGGTGTTGCAGGCGACGCAGGGGTTGGGCGTGCGCCCCTCGAGGTAGTCCCGCACGAACGGATCGATCACCCGGACCCGGAAGCGCTCCTCGACGTTGGCGACGTAGAACGGGATGCCGAGCCGGCGGGCCGCGGCGCGGGCGTCCTCGAGGTCGTCGGGGGCGCAGCAGGACCGGCCGCGGGCGGGGTCGGAGTGGTCGGAGACGCGCAGGGCGACGCCCACGACCTCGTGCCCCTCCGCGGCGAGCAGCGCGGCGGCCGCCGACGAGTCCACCCCCCCGGACATGGCGACGAGCACGCGCACGGCGCTTCTCTACCCGCGCCCGGGGCGGGACTCAACCCCGGCGCGCCCCGGCGCTCGCTCCCCCTCAGTGCGTCGTGGCGGCCCCGGAGCGGTCCGGGATCTCGAGCACGAACTTGGAGCCGCTGTAGTGGCGGGCTGCCCTGCCCGGCTGCGACCGCGGCGGGCTCTCCACCGTGAGCCGCCCTCCGTGCGCCTCGGCGATCCGCCGCGCCACCGGCAGGCCCAGGCCGCTCCCGGGGAGTCGCGCGTCCTCGGACCCGCGCGAGGCGGCGTGGTGGAGCGGCTCGAAGATCCGTTCGATCTCGGCGGCCGGAACGCCCGGCCCCTGGTCGTACACGGTGAAGCGGAGCCGGCCCGGCTCGCGGGCCACCTCGACCAGCACGTCGCCGCCGTGCGGGGAGAACTTCACCGCGTTCGCGATCACGTTCGCGAGCGCGCGCTGGAGCTTGCTCCCGTCGGCCGGCACCGGGCCGCCGCCGGCGTGCATCACCTCGACGTGCAGGCGCGCCTCGGCGATGGCCGGCCGCAGCTCCTCGACCACCGCGTCGGCCAGGGCATCCGGGTCGACGGCCCCCCCGAGCAGGGTCGCCTCGCCGGAGCCGAGGTCGGCGAAGTCGGCCAGGTTGTCCACCACCCGCGCGAGGCGCGCCACCGCGTGCGACATGGCCTCGACCACCTTCTGCAGCTGCGGCGCGAGGGGGCCCAGCTTGCCGCTCCTCAGGATCCTCAGGTAGCCGGCGAGCGGCGTGAGCGGCGTGGAGAGCTCGTGGGCCAGGTTGTCGATGAAGGCGCTCCGCAGCCGGGCCAGCTCGGCCAGCCGGTCCTGGGCGCCGCGCGCCTCGACCAGCGCCGTCTCGAGCCGGCCGGCCATCGACGAGGCCAGCGCCCTGAGCCCGGTCCGCTCCCCCTCCTCGGGGAGCGCCTCGCGCTTGCCGCCCAGGTAGGCGCGCAGCTCGTCGCCCAGCCGCGGCACCGACGCCGGGTCCGCGATGACGCCGTCGTAGCCCGCCGCCAGGGCGAGATCGTGCTCCTCCGCCGAGGCGCCCACGGCCACGAACGGGACGTTGCGGAGCGACCGCTCCCGGCGCAGCCGGGCGGCGAGCGCGGTCCCCTCCAGGTCGGGAAGGTGGACGTCGGCGAGGACCAGGTCGGGCGGAAGCGCGAGGGCCCGGGCGATCCCCTCGAGCCCGGTCGCGGCCAGCTCCACGGCGAACCCGTCGCCCTCGAGCTTGCCGCGCACGCTGGCGCGGACGGCCTCGTTCCCCTCGATGCATAGCACTCGGTGCGGCATGGCGGCGGCTCGCTGCAGCCCTGAGGTCCGGGCTACGGGCTACGGGAGGGACGTCGCCCGAGCCGGATCATTCATAGCCGAGCGGCGTGCCAGCGTCGCGCCAGATCCGCGAGCCGGCCGCGCTCGTTCAGGGTGGGGTCCTCCAGCACCCGATCGAGGAGATGGCGGAGCGCCTCGCCGACCTCCGGCCCCGGGGCGATGCCGAGCAGTCCCATCAGGGAACGGCCGTCCAGGGCCAGCTCCGAGGCGTGCAGGGGCGGCCGCTCGGCCTCGACGCGCGCGACCCGGGAGCGCAGCCGGCGGACCTCGGCCAGGGCGGCCCGGGCCCGGGAGGCGGGCAGGCAGCGGGCCTCGGCCTCGCGCAGCGAGAGGAGCGCCGGGGCGCGGGCCAGGGTGACGCGGGCGAGCCAGCGGCGCAGGTCCGCCGGGCGCTGCGGGGAGGCCGGGCGCGGCCGGGCCAGCCGACAGGCGTGCC
>DATIUR010000381.1:0-8386 GCA_035466675.1 Anaeromyxobacteraceae bacterium
GGGGGCCCGCGGCCATCACGTCGAGCACCAGGCCCACCCCGGCGGCGGCCAGCAGCCCGTCCACGTTGCCGGCGTGGAGGGCCAGGTAGACGAGGCACGGGACCAGGAGCGACACCGGGACCGCGCCGCCGCCCAGGACCCGGAGCAGCGCCGCCTGCACCCCGGCGAGCACGAGCGCACAGGCCACGTGGGCGGCGGGCTTCACGGAGCCCCCGGCGCGAGGGCGGCAGGGGCGTCCTCCCGGGCGCGCGCGCCGGAGATCACCAGCACCTCCTCCACGCGCGTCACGTCCACCGCCGGGGTCACCGCCGCCTCCAGGAAGATCCCCTGCGGCTTGCGGCGCAGCTGGGTGACCCGCCCCACCACCAGGCCGCGCGGGAAGATCCCGTCCGTGCCCGAGGTGACGAGCAGGTCGCCCTCGATCACGTCCTCGGTGCGCAGCGCGTACTCCAGGCGCGCGCCCCCGGGCTTGCCCGTCCCGCGCACGTTGGCCCGGGCACGGGTGCGCTCCACCCGCACCGCGATGGAGCTGTAGCCGTCCACCAGGAGCAGCACCTCGCTCGACGAGCCGTCGACCGAGTGGACGCGCCCCACCACGCCGTCGGCCACCACCACCGGCATGAGGCGGCCCACCCCCTGGTCGGCGCCGCGGTCGAGGGTGAGGATCTGGCGACCGGCCGGCCCCACCCGCACGCCCGTCACCCGGGCACCCAGGGTGGCCTGCTCCGGCATGGCCTCGGCGAGGCCGACCAGGCGGCGCAGGCGCTCCGCCTCGGCCCGCTCCTGCAGGAGCCGGTCGCGCTCCATCCGCAGGTCGTTCACCTCGCGCGAAAGCTGGCCGGCCCGCTCCCGCGCGTGCCGCAGCGCGACGTAGCCGTGCCAGCCCTCCAGCAGGCCCGTGATCGCCCAGGAGACGAGCCGCTCCACCGGCGAGGTGACGGCGAGCACCACCCGGTCGAACCGCGAACGCTCGGCGGGCTTCTTGGCGTTCGCGAGGAAGACGCCGAGGGGAACGAACAGGAGGATCGCGACCAGGATGAGCTCGCGGTACCGCTTCAGGAGTGCGAGCACTCTCGCTCCAGGGGGGCCAAAATCCCTTGCATTTTAGCCCTCCTCGGCTAGGGTGTTCAACCTTCCGGCGGCGGGGCCCTTCCGACCCCCGCCCGCGTTTCCCGACACGGAGCACCTCCCCCCATGCTCGACAAGCTGAGGGCGAACAAGGGTGGCCTCGTCACCTGGACCTTCCTGCTCGCCATCATCGCGGTCTTCATCCTCTACTTCGGACCGGGCTCCTACTCCAAGGGCCAGGGCGGCTGCGGCTCGGCGGCGACCACCCATGCCGCCCTGGTGAACGGCAAGCCGGTCCCGGCGGTCGAGTTCGACCGGCAGGTCTCCTCGCTCCTGCGCCTCTACCAGCAGCAGACCGGGCAGCCCCTCACCCGGGAGATGGCCGAGGCGCTGGGCGTCCGCAACGTGGCCCTCGACAACCTGGTGAACCGCGAGCTGGTGGTGCAGGAGGCCGCCCGCCGCGGGATGGTGGTCACCGACCAGGAGCTCGTGCGCGCGGCCCACCAGGACCCGGCGTTCCAGCTCGGCGGCCGGTTCGACAAGGGCCTCTTCGAGCGGATCACGCGAGGCACCTGGGGCTCGCCGGAACGCTACGAGGCGCTCAAGCGGGAGGACCTGCTCCACGAGAAGATGATCGCGGCGCTCCGCGAGACGGTGAAGGTCTCCGAGGCGGAGCTGCGCGAGGCCTTCGAGACGGAGCGGGACCGCGCCAGCGTCGCCTACCTGCGCATTCCGCTCGCCAGGGCCCGCGCCGCGGCACGGCCCACCGACGCCGAGGTGAAGGGCTTCGCCGCCTCCGGCGCCGCCCGCATCGAGCAGTTCTACCGGGAGAACGCCTCGCGCTACGACACGGCGAAGCGCGTCCGCGCGCGGCACGTGCTGGCCCGCGTCGCGCCGGACGCGCCGGCCGACCAGGCGGAGGCGGCCCGCCGGCGGATCGAGGAGGCGGCCGAGCGGGTGCGCCGCGGCGAGGACTTCGGGAAGGTGGCGAGCGAGGTCTCCGACGACGAGAACACCAAGGCGCGCGGCGGCGAGCTGGGGTTCCTGGCCGAGCCCCTCCTGGAGAAGCCCTTCGCCGAGGCGGCCTTCGCCCTCGGGCCAGGCCAGGTCTCCGGGCCGGTCCGGACGGCGGCCGGCTGGCACCTCATCCAGGCGGAGGAGGTGGTGGAGCCGAGGACCATCCCGCTCGACGACGTCCGGCTCGACATCGCCCGCGAGATCCTGGTGAACGACCGAGCCGGGGAGCTGGCCTCCCGGCTCGCCCGCGAGGCCCTGGCCGCCGCCCGCGCCGGCAAGCGGACGCCGGTGACGCTCGGCGCCGAGAAGATCGCCTGGGAGGAGAGCGGCGGCTTCTCCGTCCGGCAGGCCGCCTTCGTGCCGCGGCTCGGGGCCGCCCCCGGCCTGGTCGAGGCCGCCCGCGCGGCCGAGGCGGGAGACGTCCTGCCCGAGGTGTACGCCACCGCCGAGGGTCCGGCCGTGGCGGTGGTGGTGTCCCGCGAGCGACCCGACCCGGCCGTCTTCGAGGCGGAGCGGAAGCTCCTCGCCCTGCGCGTCTCGGCGCGCAAGGAGCAGCTGGTGGAGCAGGCCTGGCTCGAGACCCTGCGGGATGGCGCCGAGGTGGTGGTGAACGAACCGCTGGTGGCCGGCCTGCACCAGGCCGGCGGGCAGTAGGACCATCCCGCGCGACCGGTCGCGATCCGGGAGCGGGGCCGGCTACTCCCCGCTTCCCCGCGCCTCCACCGGCGGCGCGCCGGCCGCCTCCACCCCGTTCCGGGAGCGCTGCTTCACCCGGTACATGGCCGCGTCGGCCGCGCCCAGCACCGCCTCGGGCGTGTCGCCGTCCTCGGGGAAGGTGGCCACCCCGATGCTGGCCGTCACCTGCACCTCCAGGCCGCGGTCTCCGAGGAACCGCGCCGCCTCGAACCGCGCGCGGATCCGCTCGGCCACCCCGAGCGCCTGCTCCCGGTCCGCCTCGGGCAGGAGCAGCACGAACTCGTCGCCTCCGTAGCGGACGGCCACGTCGGCGCTGCGCAGGGACCGCCGGAGGAGGTCGCCCACCTCCCTGAGCGCCGCGCTCCCGACCTGGTGGCCGTACCGGTCGTTCACGTCCTTGAAGCGATCCAGGTCGAGGAACACCACCGAGAAGCACCGCCCGTACCTGCCGCCGCGGGCCACCTCGGACTCGAGGGTCCGGTAGAGGTGGCGGGCGTTGTAGAGCCCGGTGTGATCGTCCACGACGGTCAGCTCCTTGATCCGCTCGTAGGCCTGCGCGTTGTCGATGGCGATGGCGGCGTAGTCCGCGATGGTGCGCAGGGTGAGCAGGTCCTCGGCGCTGAAGGGGCGGGCCGCCTCGCCTGCGGCCAGCTCGATGACGCCGAGAACGCGCCCCTTGGCGAGCAGCGGCACCGCCAGGACGCAGCGGGTCTCCGGACCGGCCAGCGCGTCGAAGCGGTCGCTGTATCGCGCGTCGGTCCGCGCGTCCTCCAGGAGGACCGGCTGGCCCTCCCGCGCCACCCACCCGGCGATCCCGTCGCCGAGCGGGACGCGCGCCTGGGCCAGCCTCTCGGCGCCCGGCCCCACCGCCACCTCGGAGTACAGCTCGCCCGCCGCCTCGTCCAGGAGCAGCAGGGACCGGCTGCCGGCCCTGAGCAGCTCGCTCACCTTCTGCATGACGAGGTGCAGGACCTCGGGCAGCTCCAGGGTGGAGGTGAGGGCCCGGCCGATGTCGTTCAGGGCCTGGAGCTCGTCCACGGTGCGCTTCAGCTCGCGCAGGAGGTCCTGGGGCTGCATCCGGCGTCGTGGTAGCAATGTCGCCCGGGGCCGTCAACGATGCCGCCGCCGCTCACCCTCGCCTCCGCCAGCCCGCGCCGCCGGGAGATGCTCGCCCAGCTCGGTTTCGCGCTCCGGATCCGGCCGGCCGAGACCGACGAGACGGTGCACGCCGGCGAGGGAGCGCGCGACTACGTGCGGCGGGTGGCCCGCGAGAAGGCCCGCGCGGTGGAGGGCGACTTCGTGCTCGGCGCGGACACCGCGGTGATCCTGGCCGGCCGGGTGCTCGGGAAGCCCGCCGGCCCCGCCGAGGCCGCCCGCATGCTGCGCGAGCTCTCCGGCACCGCCCACGAGGTGCTGACCGGCGTCTGCCTGCGCCGCGTCGCGGCGCGGATCGAGCTCGAGGCGCTGGTCTCGACCGAGGTCGTCTTCGCGCCGCTCGGCGAGGCCGAGATCGCCTGGTACGTCGCCACGGGCGAGCCGCTCGACAAGGCCGGCGCCTACGCCATCCAGGGAGCGGGGGGCGCCTTCGTGCGCGAGGTGCGCGGCAGCGTCTCGAACGTGGTGGGGCTGCCGCTCGCGGAGACGGCGGCCCTGCTCCGCCGGGCCGGCTATCCCCTGCCCTGGGAGGCCCCATGATCGCGGAGAACGTGGCGCGCCTGCGCGCCGAGGTGCCGGCGGGCGTCACGCTGGTGGCCGTCTCGAAGACGCAGCCCCCGGAGGCGATCCGGGAGGCCCACGCCGCCGGCCAGCGCCACTTCGGCGAGAACTACGCCCAGGAGTGGCGGGCCAAGGCCGAGGCGCTGCGCGACCTCGAGGGCCTGGTCTGGCACTTCGTCGGCTCGCTCCAGACGAACAAGGTGCGGATGCTGGCCGGCCGGGTGGGCTACGTCCACACGGTGGACCGCATGGAGCTGGCGCGCGAGATCTCGAAGCGCTGGTCGGCGTCGGGCGCGGTGGCGCGGGTCTTCCTGGAGGTGAACGTGGGCGGCGAGGCGAGCAAGTCGGGCTGCGCGCCCGGCGAGGTGGAGGCCCTGGCCGCCGGCGTCCGCGCCCTGCCGGCGGTGGAGCTCCTCGGTCTCACCTGCATCCCGCCTCCCGGGGAGGACCCCCGACCGCACTTCCGGGCCCTGCGGGCCCTGCGCGACCGGCTCGGCCTCCGGGAGCTCTCCATGGGCATGACCGCCGACTGGCCGATCGCGGTGGAGGAGGGAGCGACCTTCGTCCGGATCGGGACGGCCCTCTTCGGCGAGCGCCCGCCGAAGCGCTGACGACCGCGGCGCCCGGGCGCCCCGCAGCGCAGTCCGCCCTCAGATGGCCTTGAGGCGCAGGCGGCCCTCCTCGGTCACCTTCGCGCGGAACTCCTGGCCGCAGTAGTAGCACCGGATCTCGTCGCCGTCGCCGATGCCGTCGTCGTACGGGTTGTTCGCGGCGCAGTCCGGGCAGTCGAAGTCCTGGAAGCGCCTGGCCGTCCCCTCGCCCGCTCCCTTCGAGGATTCGTCGTCGTCGTAGCCCGGGTCGTACGGCATCCGCCCACCTCGCGCTGGCCCTCGGGAGAGCCTACGCCAGGGTCGGCCGGGCGTCGCGGATCCGGCCGTACCCGCTCCGCCCGACGTGGCGGGGGCGCGACACCCGTGTCGCGCGGGGCCGGGCGGCGGCGCCGGGGCCCCCGCATAACCCCCCGTCCTGCCGGGAGTCGTCCCGGATGGCACCCTGGTTGCTTTGGATCCGGGCAGGAAACCGGCCATGACGACATGCACCCCGACCACCCTCCTCGCCGCCGCCCTCCTCGCCCTCCCCGCGGCCGCCCGCGCCGTCGAGCCGGGCGAGGAGACCGTCCTCGCGGTGAGCTACCTCGGCATTCCCACCGGCGAGGGGCGGATCGCGGTGGGCAGGCCGGAGGGCGACGTGCTGCCGGTCTTCTTCCAGGTCCGCTCGGGCGGGGCGGCCAGCCTGGTCGACATCCGCGAGCACCTGGTCGTGTACTGGGACGTGGCCGAGCGCCTCACGCGCGGCTCGGATCTGCGCGCCATCGAGCTCGGCGATCGCCACCACGACCGGACCCGGTTCGACCGGACCGCCGGCCAGGTGACCGTGACCGTGCAGCGGGAGGGGCGCACCAGGGAGAAGCGCGCCCCCTGCCCGCCGGACGGGCACGACCTCACCGGCGCGTTCCTCTTCCTGCGGCTCCAGGCGCTGGCGGCCGGCCAGCGCTACGAGCTCCCGGTCTGCTCCGGCGCCGAGCCCTTCACCCTGGTGGCCCGGGTGGAGGAGCGCGAGCGGGTGAAGACGCCCGCGGGCGAGTTCGATGCGCTGCGCGTGGCGATCCGCACCGAGATCAAGGGGAAGTTCAACGCGCGCCGGGACATCCTCCTGTGGTTCTCCGACGACCCGCGCCACGTGCTCGTGAAGATGTCGGCCGAGTTCGCGGTGGGAAGCGTGGTGGCCACGCTGAAGCGGTACACGCCCGGGGAGTCCGTGGCCGCCCTGCGGCCCGCCGCTCCTCCCGCGGCCACCCCCTGAAATCCCGAACCCGGGGCGACCGGATCGCCGCCGCCGGCGCTAGACTCGCGCCGTGGGCAGACGCGAGCGCATGGGCGCCCTCCGGGCCGGGGAGGCCGCGTGATCGCCGCCGTGATCCTCGCTGCCGTGGCGGCCGGCGCCGGGCCCGGCTGCGATCTCCCCCCGCTGGCGGGACCGGCGCCCTGGCGAACCGGGGAGTCGCTCGACCTCGACCTGGACCTGTACGGCGTGGTCCGCGCCGGGGCGCTCGTACTCTCGGTGGAGCGGCCCATTTCCGGCGGGCGCGTCGTCTCCCTCCGCGCCGTGGCGAAGAGCACGGCCGCGATGGGCGACGTGAAGCGGCTCACCGCCGTGGCGCTCTCCTGGGTGGACTCCGCCACGCTCCTCCCGGAGCGGACCCGCGTCGACTCCGAGGAGGACGGGGTGCGGCGGTCGAGCGACGCCCGGCTCCTGCCGGCCGGGCCCGAGGTGGTCCTCGAGAACCGGACCGGCGACCGCGAGGCGCGCGCCGTGTACCCGCGCGAGCGGACGACGCTCGACGGCGTCTCGGCCCTCTACTACCTCCGGGCCGCGCGGCTCGCCCCCGGGGACCGCTTCTGCCTCGACGCGGTGGCGCTGGGGAGGCTCTGGCGGGTGGAGGGCTCGGTCGGGCCGCGCGTCGAGCGGGTGGAGACGCCGGCGGGCACCTTCCGGGCCCTGCGGATCGACCTGGTCGGACGCCGGGCCGACCGCCCCGAGGTGCGGCGGGAGATCCACCTCTGGCTCTCCGAGGACGCCCGCCGGCTGCCGGTGGCCGCGGTCGGCGAGGTGGACCTCGGGCCGGTGCGCGCCCTGCTGGCGGGCGTGCGGGGGGCACGGTCGCCCTGACCCGCGCGGCCCGGGCCGCTACATCCGGGCCACGACCTGGGCGATGCGCCGGCGCACGCTCGCCACCGCGCCGCCGAGGGCGTCCACCCGCTCGACCGCCCCGCCCCCCAGCGCCAGGGCGAGCAGCCGCTCCGGGGAGAGGGTGGGATCGGCCAGCGCGGCCTCGGCCGCGGCGATCCAGGAGGCCACCGCCTGGAGCGCCTCCCTGGCCTCGCGCAGGTCGTCCTCGAGGAAGTCGAGGACCACGTGCTCCCGCGCGGTCGAGCCGGCCAGCCTCCGCCGGAGCGACTCGACCGGCCCCTCGGCCGGGCCCACCGCCACCCTCGCCGCCGCCTCGCTCCGCCTGGTCATGGCGCTCCCTCCGCCCGGGCGAGCCGCGCCGTGCCGCGGCGGCGGAGCGCCTCGATGGACGCCGCGATCCGGGCCGGCGTCTGTCCCTCGTCGAGCAGCTCGCGGACCTCGCGCGCCGCCTCGGCCTGCCCCGCCGTCCCCTCGGCCCCTCGGGCCCGCGCCAGCGCGCGGGCCAGCGCGAGCGCGCCGGGAGCCGCGGGATCGCGGGCGCCGCGCTCCGGCTCCGGCCTCGGGTGCGCGCCGCCGCGGACGGGAGCGGGGCCGGCCCGCCCGAGGAGGACGTCGTCCCCCATCCGCTCGCCGAAGGCCTCGCGCGGCAGGAAGACGCGCCAGAGGGTCCCCCGGTTGTCGCGGTGGAGCGGCCTCGCGAAGCCGCGGGCCACGAGCGCGTCGAGCACGCGCAGCAGGCGCCGCTCCGAGAGGCGCAGCCGGGCCATCAGCTCGCGCTTGCCCGCCCGGCAGAAGTTCCGCCCCTCGCCCCAGGCCAGCCTGAGGAGCTGGAGGTAGGCCGCCTGCTCCTCGGCCTCGAGCGCCTCGCAGGCGCGGTCGAACGCCTCGAGCGGAAGGGCCGCGTAGGAGCCGCGCACGCGGACGGCGCCGAGCAGCTCGCCGGCGAACGGCACGCGGCGCAGCTCGCCCGGCTCGAGCTCCTCCGGCGCCAGCGGCGCCAGGGCGCGCGTGGCGAGCGCGGCGCTGCCGCGGACTCCCTGGTAGTAGACCGCGCTCCGAGCCACCCGCCGATGCCTCCGACCCGGAGATCGACGGTAATCGCACGATATCTCGCGTCAACTTTTCGGCCGGATCCCGA
>DATIUR010000382.1:0-8716 GCA_035466675.1 Anaeromyxobacteraceae bacterium
TATCGAAGAGCACCTTCGACTGGCTCTCCTCGGGCGGCTCGGCGTTGATCGAGTCCACCTTGAGGAGGGCGAAGTACCGCTCGCCCTCCTTGGGCTGGCGCACCGTCCCCCGCACCGTGTCGCCGGTGCGCAGGTTGAAGCGACGGATCTGGGAGGGCGACACGTAGATGTCGTCCGGCCCCGGCAGGTAGCTGAAGTCGGGGCTGCGCAGGAAGCCGAAGCCGTCGGGCAGGACCTCCAGCGTGCCCTCCCCGCCCACCTCCATCTCCTCCTTGGCGTTCTCGGCGGCCTTCGACTGGGCCTGCAGGATCGCGAAGATGAGGTCCTGCTTCTTCATGGCCCCGGCCGCCTCGACCCCCAGGTCGCGCGCGAGGCTGGCCAGCTCGGCGACCTTGCGGTGCTTGAGGTCGGTGAGGCTGGACGGGGCGGGAGGCGGCGCGGGGGCTGGGGCGGCGGGCATGTGATTTCCTGCGAGGGGGCGCGCGAGAAGGCGGGCGCGACGCCGGGATGCGGGAGGAAGTTCTCGGGGGAAACCGGGAGGGGAGGGCCAAGGCTAAGCGCGGCAGGGCACGGTGTCAACGTGAGCGCTCCGCCGTTCGGGTGAGGGAAGGCCGGGCCGCGTCCCGTGAACGAGGGGCAGGGTGGGAGTTCACGGGGAGCGGCCCTGCCGGGGTATCATGGGCCCCGGCGCCGCATGCCCACGCCCCGGATCACCGTCCTCGCCGGCTCGAAGGCCTTCACCAGCGCGCTCGCCGGACCCCTCGCCGAGCGGGTCGGCGAGAAGCCGCGCCTCGCCGCCGATCCGGGCCAGGCGTTCGCCCTCTGCCGGAGCGGCTCCGCGGTGCTCGTCCTCGAGTACGAGCCGGCCTGGGCGAGCGTGCTCAAGGACCTGGCCCGCTCCGCCGCCGGGCTCCGCATGGTCGCGGCGCTCCCGCCGGCCGCGCTGGAGGCCGAGCCCGCGCTCCGCGCGCTCGGCGTCCGCACCGTGCGCTGGGAGGGCGACGCCGCGCCGCTGCTCGACGCCGTCCGTCCGGCCGGTCCCTCCCTCACGCCCACGCCGGGGCCGGCGCTCACGCCCGCTCCCCGGCCCGCGCTCACTCCGGCTCCCCGGCCGGCGCACACGCCCGCTCCGGGCCAGTCCGGCGGCTTCTTCCAGGACGTGGGCGCGGGTCTCGCGCCGGCCGCGTCCGCGGTCCCGTCGCAGGCGCTCTGGCCGGCCACGGCCCCCGGCGAGGAGGACGCCGAGCACATCCTGTGCAGCGCCCTGGCCGGCCTGGCGGCGGCGGGCGACCCGGCCCTGGACGCGACCCTGGCGGCGCTCACGCCCCTCGAGACCGAGGCCCTCCGGTCTGCCGCCCCGCAGCCCGACGCGGTCTCCCTGCGCCGGCTGGCCGCGCTCCGCTACCGCGTCGCCTTCGCGCTCTCCACCGCCCCCGCGCCCGGGTCGCCCGTGGACTCGGGCGGCGGGAACCTGCTCCTCACCGAGATCGACGAGGCCCTCCCGGCGCTGAAGGGCGTGGCCGAACAGGTCCCCGACCGGGCCGCGGAGATCGACGCCATCCGCAACGCGCTGGTGAAGGAGGCGGTGGACCTCTCCGAGGCGCTGCACCGGCTCCAGCCCGGCGCCGCCCCGGCTCCGGCTCCCGCCGTGCGCGATCCGCGCCGCACCACGGGCCGGATGCGCGTCGACGCGATCCCGGAGCCGCACGCCGCCGGGCGCAAGCGCACCGGCCTGTGGATCGCGTTCGGCATCGCGACCTTGGCCGCAGCCGCCTTCCACGGGTGGAACCGGTTCCTGCGCCCCGAGATCGCGCCCCCGCCCCCGCCCTTCGGCATTCCGGCCGGGATGACCGGGGCCGACGCCCAGGGTTCGGCGGGGCGCCTGGTGGTGCGCAAGGGTGGGGAGCAGACGAGCCAGGTGGACATCGAGGCATTCCGGACCAAGGAGGAGGCCTCGGGGCGGACCGTGAGGGAGGTCGCGCCCGGCGTCTACCTGTCCACACCGTCGGGGGCGACCGGAGGAAGCAGATGAGAACGGCACCGCGGCCCGCTCGGGGCTTCACGCTCATCGAGCTCATGATCGTCATCGCCCTGATCGGGATGATCGCCACCATCGCCATCCCGACCTTCGGCAGGTTCGTGCTCCGCTCCAAGACCACCGAGCGCCGGCTGATCATGAACGTGATCAAGCAGTCGGCGGAGGACTTCTACGTGCAGTACGGCCGCGTGCAGGACGCCCAGGGGAACGCGAGGCCGTTCCTGTGGGGCGCCCCCAACCCGCCCGGCCCGCCCACGCCCGGCAAGCGCGCCCTGGTCCGGACCCTGGGCGACTGGGAGATCGTGCTCCCGCCGAACATCGCCGCCATCGAGGGCAACCTCTACTACACCTACACCTTCTGGCTCCTCGACTTTCCGAGCGCGCAGTGGCTCTACATGTTCGTCGAGGGCGACCTGGACGGCGACTACCAGATCAGCCAGAAGTGGGCCTACTGGGTGCGCGAGAACGGCGTGTACCGGACGCATCCGGAGTGGGGCTGGATCTGGCCTCCGGACGGCTCGGAGGACCAGACCACGTTCTAGCTTTCGGTTGCCGGCCGCCCGCGGCTGCGCCAGAGTTCGCGCATGGCCTCGGCCGCCGAGCGTGTCCACGCCCTGCGCGAGAGGATCCGCGCGGCCGACCACGCCTACTACGTCCTCGATCGGCCCGTCCTCTCCGACGCCGAGTACGACCGGCTCATGCGCGAGCTGGCCGAGCTGGAGGAGGCCCACCCGGAGCTCGCCACCCCCGACTCGCCCACCCGGGTGGTCTCGGGCGCCCCGAGCGAGCGGTTCGAGCGGGTGGCCCACCGGGAGCCGATGCTCTCGCTCGGCAACGTGCAGACCGACGAGGAGCTGGACGACTTCGACGCGCGGATCCACCGGCACCTGGGCCTGGCCGCCGCCGTGCCGGTGGCCTACGTGGCGGAGCCGAAGCTCGACGGGCTGGCGGTGGAGCTGGTCTACGAGGGGGGCGTCCTGGCCCAGGGCTCGACCCGCGGCGACGGCGTCCACGGGGAGGACGTGACCCCGAACCTGCGCGTGGTGGGGCGCGTCGGGGCGAACCGGGGCGTGCCGGAGCGCCTCCGGGGCGACGTCCCGCGCCGCCTGGAGATCCGCGGGGAGGTCCTCCTCTTCAAGGAGCACTTCGAGGCCATGAACCGGCAGCTCCTCCGGGCCGAGGAGGAGCCCTTCGCCAACCCCCGCAACGCCGCGGCCGGATCCCTCCGCCAGCTCGACTGGCGCATCACGGCCCGCCGGCCGCTCGCCTTCATCGCCTACGAGGCGCTCGTGCCGGGCGAGGAGCCCTGGGCGACCCACTGGGAGAAGCTGGCCGCCATCGCCGGCTGGGGCTTCGAGGTGAACGCGGCCAACCGCCGCTGCGAGGGGATGGGCGCGGTGAAGGCCTACCGCGACGAGATGGCGGAGGGCCGGTTCGGCCTGCCCTACGACACCGACGGCGTGGTGGTGAAGGTGGACGACCTCGACTGGCGGCGGCGGCTGGGGGCGGCCACCAAGTTCCCGCGCTGGGCGGCGGCCTTCAAGTACCCGCCGCAGGAGGAGGAGACGCAGGTCGAGGAGATCTGGGCCTCGGTGGGCCGGACCGGCGTGCTCACGCCGGTGGCGGTGGTGAAGCCGGTGCGCCTCTCCGGCGCGACCGTGACCAACGCCACGCTGCACAACGAGGACGAGCTGCGCCGCAAGGACGTCCGGGTGGGCGACTGGGTGCTGATGCGGCGCGCCGGCGAGGTCATCCCCGAGGTGGTGAAGGTGCTGAAGGAGCGGCGCACCGGCAAGGAGCGCGAGTTCGTCTTCCCGGATCGCTGCCCGGTGTGCGGCGCCCGCGTGGTGCGCGAGGAGGGCGAGAAGGTCTGGCGCTGCACCGGAGCCGCCTGCCCCGCGCAGCTGGTGGGGAGGCTCACGCACTTCGCCCAGCGCCGCGCCATGGACATCGAGGGGCTGGGGGTGAAGCTCGCCGCCTGGCTGGTGGAGAAGGGCCTGGTGAAGGACTTCGCCGACCTGTACGCGGTCCCCTTCGACGAGTGGCGGAAGGCCTTCAGCCGGCCGCGCAAGGAGGAGGGGAAGAAGCGGGAGCTTCCCCAGAAGGCCGCGGAGAACATGGTGGAGGCGCTGGAGCGCTCCAAGCGGACCACGTTCCGGCGCCTGCTCTTCGGGCTGGGCATCCCGCAGGTGGGCGAGGCCACCGCCGCCACCCTGGCCCGCGCCTTCGGCGACCTCGACCGCTTCCTCTCGGCCGGCGAGGACGAGCTGCAGGGCGTGCGGGACGTGGGCCCCGAGACCGCCGCGGAGATCCGGGCCTGGACGGGCGAGCCCCAGAACCGCCAGGTGGTGCGCCGCCTGGTCGAGGCGGGGATCCGGCCCGAGCCGGAGGTGGTGGACGATCGCGGGCCGCTGGCCGGGAAGACGGTGGTGCTCACCGGCGGCCTCGCCGCCATGAGCCGCGACGAGGCCAAGGCCGAGATCGAGCGTCGCGGCGGGAAGGTGTCGGGCTCGGTGTCGCGCAAGACCGACCTGGTGGTGTCGGGCGAGGAGGCCGGCGCGAAGCTCGCCAGGGCCAGGGAGCTCGGCGTGAAGATCCTGGACGAGAGGGCGTTCCTCGACCTCCTGAAGGAGTGAGCCGCATGCCCGACCTCGCCCGCGCCCACCTGCTCGTCTCCGGGCTCGTCCAGGGGGTGAACTTCCGCGCGTCCACCGCGGACGAGGCGCGCCGCCTGGGCGTCGCGGGCTGGGTGCGCAACTGCCCGGACGGCCGCGTGGAGGTCGAGGCGGAGGGGGAGCGGGAGAAGGTGGAGGCCCTGGTCCGCTGGTGCGCGCACGGGCCGACCTGGGCCCGCGTGGAGGACCTGGACGTGCGGTGGGCGCCCCACCGCGGGGACCTGGGACCGTTCTCGGTGCGCCGGTAGGGGCAGCGCCGTCGGTGGGCGCTCGGCTTGGGTCCGTCCCTTGCGGCGCCACGCGGCGCCGTGCTACGCAGACCCCCTCCCCCGGGGGCCCAGGCCCTCCGGAACCCCACACGGCGGGTGCGAGCGGTTCGATTCCGCCGCCCGGCGATCGATGCGAAGCTCCACTCCGGCGCCAGCGGGCGCGCTCGACGAGATCCTGCTCCGGGCCGAGAAGCCCTCCCGCTACGTGGGGGCCGAGCTCGGGGCGGTGGTGAAGGATCTCGACCGGGCCGGGCTGCGCTTCGCCCTCGCCTTCCCGGACACCTACGAGGTCGGCATGTCCAACCTCGGGTTCCGGCTCCTCTACCACCTCCTGAACGACCGCCCCGCGATCGCCTGCGAGCGGGTCTTCCTGCCCTGGCCCGATCTGGAGGGCATGCTGCGGGAGGCCCGGATCCCGCTCTTCACCCTGGAGTCGCGCGCCCCGGTCCGCGAGTTCGACGTGCTGGGCATGACGCTCCAGACCGAGCTCGCCTACACGAGCGCGCTGGCGCTCCTCGATCTCTCCGGCATCCCGCTGCTGGCGCGGGAGCGGGGCGATCGCGATCCGCTGGTGGTGGGCGGAGGGCCCTGCGCCTTCAACCCCGAGCCGCTCGCCGACTTCTTCGACTGCTTCGCGGTGGGGGAGGGCGAGGAGGTGGCGCTCGAGATCGCCGACGCCGTGTCGGAGAGCGGGTTCCGCCGCGGCGGCGCCTCCCGCGCCGAGCTGCTCGAGCGCCTGGCGCGCATCCCCGGCGTCTACGTGCCGGCCCTCTTCGCGCCGCGGTACGACCCGGCCTCGAGGGCGCTCGTGGCGATGGAGCCGCTCCTCCCCGGGGTGGAGAAGGTCTCGCGCCGGGTGATGCCGGACCTGAACGCGCTCCCGGTCACCGCCTACCTGAGGCCGCTCGTGCCGTTCATGCAGACGGTGCACGACCGGCTGCCCATCGAGATCCAGCGCGGCTGCACCCGCGGCTGCCGGTTCTGCCAGGTGGGCATGATCACCCGCCCCACGCGGCAGCGGGACCCGAAGCAGGTGCTGGCCCTGGCCGAGACCGGGCTCCGGGCCTCCGGGTACGAGGAGGTCGGCCTGCTCTCGCTCTCCTCGGGGGACTACGACGCCCTGAACCCGCTGCTCGACGACTTCCTGGCCCGCTGGGAGGGCGAGCGCATCGCCATGTCGCTCCCCTCGCTCCGCACCGAGACCCTGAGCGCCTCCCTGGCGGGGAAGATCGCCCGGATCCGCAAGACCGGGTTCACGCTCGCCCCGGAGGCGGCCACCGAGCGGATGCGGGCGGTCATCAACAAGGGGAACCGCGAGGAGGACCTGCTCCGCGCCGTCGAGTCGATCTTCTCGAGCGGCTGGTCCACGCTCAAGCTCTACTTCATGATCGGGCTCCCCGAGGAGCGCGACGAGGACGTCGTGGCCATCGCCGAGCTGGCGAAGAGGTGCCTCGGCGCGGCCCGGCGGGCCATGCCGGGCGGGAAGGGCTCGGTCACCATCCACCTGGGCGCCTCCACCTTCGTCCCGAAGCCCTTCACGCCCTTCCAGTGGGAGCCGACCATCCCGCCGGAGGAGACGCGCCGCCGCCAGGCGCTCGTCACCGCGGCGCTCGGCGGCCGGCACGGCGCCATCCAGTTCAAGCCGCACGACTCGCGCCAGGCCGTGATCGAGGCGGCGCTGGCGCTCGGCGACCGCCGCGTCGGCAAGGCCGTGCTGGCCGCCTACCGCGCCGGGCAGCGCCTCGACGGGTGGACCGAGTGGTTCGACGAGCGGCGCTGGCTCGAGGCGTTCGCGGCGCTGGAGCGCGAGGAGGGCGTCGGCCTCTCCTGGTTCGCCCACCGGCGCCGCCGCCTCGACGAGGTCCTGCCCTGGGACCGGATCGACTGCGGCGTCACCAAGGTCTACCTCCAGAAGCAGCTCGCCGCGGCGCGGAACCTGGCCGAGGTGGAGGACTGCGTGCTGGCTCCCTGCTCGGTGTGCGGCGCCTGCGACTACGAGGTCGTGAAGAACCGGACCTACCAGGCGAAGGACTACGTCCCCGAGCCCCCGCCCAGGGAAGGTGGCCCCGCCGCGGCCTTCGATCGCGCGGCCCGCCCCGCCGTTCCCGGCGTCCGCACGCGGGTCCGGATCCGGTGGGCCAAGACGGGCCGCCTGGTGGCCCTCTCCCACCTCGAGACCATGCACGCCTTCCTGCGGGCGATCCGGCGGGCGGGCCTGCCCACCGCCTTCTCCCAGGGGTACCACCCGAAGCCCCGGGTCTCGTTCGGGCCGGCGCTGCCGGTCGGGGTGGAGAGCCGGTGCGAGCACGCCGACCTCGACCTGGTCGGGCTGCACGACGCCGGGGAGGTCGCCTCCCGCCTGGCCCGGGAGCTCCCGGAAGGGCTGTCCGTGCTCGGGGCCGAGACCCTCGACCCGCGCGCCCCGTCCATCGGGGAATCGCTCCGCGCCGCCCACTACAGGGCCGAATTCCCGGCGGATTCGTGGCCGGAGGCGGCGCTGTCGGAGAAGGTGGGGGCGTTCCTCGCCGCGGGGGAGGCGACGGTGACCCGGAACGCCCCGCCAAAGAACCGGCAGAAGCGTCAACAGAAGATTGCGGCGGGCAAGCGAAGAGAGATAAACCTCAAGGAAATCGTGACCCACCTCGCCGTGGAAGGGCCAGGTCAGGTCGCATTCAGCTTGAGGGCGGACCCGTCCGGCTCCGCCAGGCCCGCCGAGGTCCTGGCCGCCATCTTCGGGGACGGAACGCCGCCCAGGGGAGTGAAGATTCAGAAGGAGGGCGTCAGCTTCGCGAGGAGGGGACCGCCGGCGATGCCGGCGGGCCAGCCCCGTGCGCCTCGCTACCTCGACGCCTGAACGTCACGCGCGCCCACGGCGCCGCGCCAGGCGCGGCCCGGGCGCGGATGGGATCGAAGCTTGAGCGAACGCTCGACAGGGGAACCGAGAGGGACGGCGCCGCCCGGACCCTCGCGCCCCCGGCCCGCCGAACGGCGGGGCCTCGCTCCCTCCGCGCCGAAAGGCCGGGGCGAGAGAGGACCCGCATGGCCGGCTCCAGCATCCTGGTGATCAACGCGGCGGGCGCGGAGACGCGCGTCGCCCTGATCGAGAACGGGTCGATCCACGAATACTACCTCGAGCGCAAGCGCGAGAAGGGGATCGTCGGCAACATCTACAAGGGCCGCGTGGTCCGGGTCCTCCCCGGCATGCAGGCGGCCTTCGTGGACATCGGCCTCGACAAGGCCGCGTTCCTCTACGTCGGCGACGTCTACGGGGACCCGGACTTCTCCGAGGAGTTCGAGCTGACCGAGGGCGAGCACCGGGAGGAGCCGGTCGAGGTCCCGACCGAGCAGGAGGCGGAGGCGGAGGAGGAGCGGGCGCTCACGGCCACCCCGGTCACCGCCCCGGTCCCGGAGGGTGCCGCCGCGGCGGCCGAGATGCCGCCCGACCTGGCCGCCCCGCCGCCCGCCGAGGAGACGGCGGCCGAGGAGGCGGCGCCCCCGCCGCTCGCCGCCATCCCCATCGCGCACGACGCGGGCATGGGGCCGGTCCCGACCGCGCCCGGGCTGCCGGTGCCGGTGCTGGCCGAGGGAGCGGCGCGCGAGCCGACGCCGGAGGAGGCCGCCACCGCCGGGGCGACCGCGGCGGAGTTGCCCGCCCCGGAGCTCCTGCCCGCCCCGCCCGCTCCCGAGGGTGCCCCCGCCGAGGCCGCCCCCACGCCGGCGCCGGGGACGCCCGA
>DATIUR010000383.1:0-3850 GCA_035466675.1 Anaeromyxobacteraceae bacterium
GCGCCGGTCCAGCCGCTGCGATCCGGCCTGCACCGGAGCGGGCTGGCAGGGCGTCGATGCCGGCGGGAGCGGACGGGATCGGCGACGGTACGGTGACGGGCGAGGCGCGGAGCGCCGAGGGGAACGCCTCCCCCGCGGGGCCCGTGGGTGGATGCTGCGCTTCCTGGTCGCACTGCGCACCGTCGTTCACCCGCCGAGCCGCGGGGCGAGCCAGCGGAGCGAGGCGCCGAACCGGTAGCTCGTCCCCTGGTGGCCGTCCTCGAACTCCTCGTGCCGGACCTCCACCCCGGCGGCGCGGAGCGACTCCGCCACCATGCGGGCGCCCCAGCGCAAGGCGAACTCGTCGCGGGTCCCGCAGTCGAGGAAGACCGAGCGGAGCCGCCGGAAGGCGTCGATCCGGCGGGGCACGAACCGGACCGGATCGTGCTCCAGCCAGCGCGCCCACACCTCCTCGCGGATCCGCGCCGTCTCCGGCTCGAAGGGCAGCTCGAGCCCCAGCGGCGCGGCGGGGTCGGGCGAGTAGTGCGCCGCCATGGCGATCGCGTTCAGCACCGGGTGGTCGGCCCCGGCCAGCTTCGTCTCGCGGGCGCGCGCCTTCATGGACTCGAGCCAGGCCTCCGGGCTCGACCCGAGCAGCGCCGCGGCCGCCCGGGGCAGGTCGGGCAGGTAGCAGTACTCGAAGCCGGCGTCCGCCGAGTGGCACCCCAGGTGGCCGAAGACGTCCGGCCGGTCCCTCCCCAGGACGAGCGCCCCGTAGCCGCCGGAGCTCCTCCCCACCACCGCCCGCGACGCCGGCCGGGGATCGGTGCCGTAGGTCCGGTCCACGAAGCCGACCACGTCCTCGGCCACGAGATCCTGGTACCGGCCCACGGCGGGCGCGTTCGTCCACTGCGTGCCTCCCAGGGCCGTGAACCCGTCCGGGAAGACGCCCACCACCGGCGGGATGGTCCCCGCGGCCACGAGACCGTCGAGCCGCTCGGGGACGGTGGGCTGGAAGGCCGAGACGTTCGTCCAGCCCATTGCGCTCCCGGTGAACCCGTGCAGGAAGTAGACGGCGGGGCGGCCGGCCCCTCCCCCCGGCGGCAGGTAGACGAGCACGGTGCGCCGGGCCGGATCGCCGAGCGGGTTGCCCCGGAGGGCCGGCGCCTCGATCTCCCGGATCTCGAGCGTCCCGCGCACGGGGGGCGGGATCAGAGGGTGAAGAGGACGCGCACGCCCCCCTCGAACCACCCGTGCGCGGCGTCGTTCGCCACCTTCTCCGTGACGCTCGTGTCCGGAAGGTCGAGCGTCCGGTGGGTGAAGAGGCCCATCCCGAAGGAGAGCCAGGGACCCACCGCGAAGCGGCCCAGGTGGACGTCGAGGCCCACCTCGGCCCGGGCCCACTCGAAGCCGCGGTAGGCGAGCGTCGCCTCGAGCGGCCCGTTCTTCACCGTGTTGCGGAGCCACTCGTACCCCATGCCCAGGCCGAACCAGGGGTCGATGCCGGCGTCCGGCCGGAGCGCCCACCGGGCGTGGATGCCGGCCCGGATGGCGGAGACCGAGCAGGTCGAGCCGAACAGGTCGCAGTCCCGCTGGAGGGCCGCGTCCACCGTGCCGAACGCGTACTGACCGTGGATCCCGACGGTCAGGTGGTCGAAGAAGCGCCAGCCGACCTCGAGCCCGACCGGGAGGGCGCGGTCCACGAGGTCGCCTACCGGCGCCTCCGCCTCGAGGTCGCCGCTCGGGAGGGCGAGGCCGAACCGGACGCCGAGCTGGAGCTGGGCGGAAGCCGCCGCCGGCGCCGAGAGGAGCGCCGCCAGGGCCAGGAACGGGACGGTCTTTCTCATGCGCCGGAGTCTACCACCTAGAACCGGAGGGTCCCGCGCACGCCCACCTGGGCCCACGCGTGCACGGCAGGATCGGAGACGCCGAAGGCCGCGCTCCCGCCCCCCTCCGCGATGGCCCGGCGCCCGTAGCGGCCGAGGCCGGCCGCGAGGAAGGGCCCGAGCGCGCCCACCCCGCCCACCGGCCAGGAGGCGCCGCCCTGGACCGTGGCCCACTCCCAGCCGCTCCAGACGTGGGTGGTCGAGCCCGCCGAGGAGCGGAGCCACTCCACCCCCGCGCCGAGGCCGATCCAGGGCGCCGGGCGGGCTCCCGGGCGGAGTTCGAACGTGGCCTGCAGGCCGGCCCGGAGCCCCAGGGACCGGCAGGGCGAGCCGGTCCGGTCGCACGCGCCGGACAGCCCGTCGCCGGGGAGACCGGGGGCGACCGACCCGAACGCCCCCAGCGCGAGGCGCGGGGCGAACCGGTAGGAGACCTCCAGCCAGACCGGAAGCTGGCCCGAGACGGCGTCGGCGAGGGGCGCGCCGGGCTCCGCGTCGCCGAAGGGCAGGGCGAGCGCCATCCGGGCGCCCAGCTCCACCGCCCCCCTCCCCGCCGCCGTGGCGGGGAGAGCCGCGATCGCCGCCGCGAGGAGCGCCGCCGTCCCGCGTGCTCGCATCTCCCGGCCTCCCAAAGAGGACGGCCGCCCGGAGGCGGCCGTCCCCTACCCTTCGAGTGCGAGGGACGAGCTAGAACGAGAACAGGCCGCGCACGCCGATCTGCACGAGCTGGTGCGTGCCCTTGTTCACGATGTCCACCGAGCCAGTGCCGTCGTCGGCGGAGCCGTACTGGCCGAAGCTCCACGAGACGAACGGCCCGAGGCCGAAGCCCTTCGCCATCGCCCAGTCGGCGCCGACCTGGAGGGAGGCGAACTCCAAGCCCGTTGCCGTGACGTCCACGATGTCCATCGAGACGGTGGCCCACTCGTATCCGAAGCCCAGGCCGACCCAGGGATCGAACGATGCCCCCGGGGAGAAGTCGTAGGCCAGCTGGACGCCGAGGCGCATGCCGCTCGCGGAGCAGTCGAGGTTGAACGCATCGCAGGCGTCTTTGGTGGTGCCCCCGACCATCCCGTAGGCGTAGGAGAAGTAGGCTCCCACCGAGAGGTTCTTCATGAACTTGTAGTTCAGGTCGATCTCGAACGGGATCTGGCCGCTCACCCAGTCGGACTGATTGAAGCCCGCCTCGGCCTCCCCCATGGCGAACCCGTACCCGAGCCGCGCACCGAGCTGCAGCTGCGCGTTCGAGACCGCCGGGATCGCCATCACCGCCACCGCCGCCACCGCCAGTAGAAGCTTCCGCATGCGTCGTGTCCTCCGAAAGTGGAAAGGCTGCGGAGGAAGCTTCCTCGATCCGATCGTGCTTTTCAACTTCCCCGACACCCCCGCCAAGTGGGGATGCGCGCGAACGTGTCCCACCTGCGCACAGGGGCGCACTCCGTGAGATCGATCACCGCATTCGCCTGTCGCCGTGAGAAAATGCTCCGGTCGTTCGCCCGGAGGGACGCATGCGCATCCTCGCTCTCGCTCTCGCTCTCGTCCCCGCGCTCGCGGGCGCGGAGCGCGTCGCCCTGCTCCCCGCCACCGGCTCGAACGTCCACGCCGAGCACCTGGTCGCCGCCACCGACGTGTTCCGCGCGCACCTCGAGCGGACCGGGCGGTTCCAGGTGGTCATCGTGGCCTCCCCGGCACCGGCGGGCGTCGAGGCGAGCTTCGCGCAGGCGGGCGAGGCCGCCCGCGCCGCGGGCGCGGACCTGGCGGTGACCCTCCGCATCTCGCGCCTCGGCCAGAACGCGCTGGTGCGGATGGGCGCCTACCGGCCCGACGGCTCCGTCGCCCAGGTGGACGAGCTCTCCGCCGCCACGCCGGACGACCTCGATCCGGTCCTCCAGCGCCTGGCCAGGGGGCTCGCCACGGGGCGCCCGGCCCGGACGGTGGCGGAGGTGGACACGGTCACGCAGAAGGAATCGGACGCCTACCGCAAGATGCAG
>DATIUR010000384.1:0-9157 GCA_035466675.1 Anaeromyxobacteraceae bacterium
CGGTGCGCGAGCCCTTCGAGACCGTCTGCGGCGACGGCTGGCGCCTCCGCGGCGAGTGGGTCCTCCCGGCCGACCCGTGCGCGGTGGCCATCGTCGGTCACGCGATGCTCGTCGATCGCCGCACGCTCGACCGGCCGCGGGGGCGAGGCCTCGTGTCCGTCCTCGCCGCACGCGACATCGCCGTTCTCTGGCCTGATCTTCGCGGCCACGGGCAGAGTGGACCAAGCGCGAGCGAGGGCGGCGACTGGGGCTACGACGATCTCGTCGAGATGGACGTTCCCGCGCTCGTGCGAACGGCGCAGGCTCGCTTCCGCGGGATACCCGTGTACGCCGTCGGTCACAGCCTGTTCGGCCACGTCTCGCTCGCGTACGCAGCGCGACATCCGTCGGTGCCGCTCGCCGGGATCGCGTTGTTGTCGTGCAACATGCCGAACCCCGAGTGGCGCCGCCGGCGAACGAGCCGGCTCGTGAAGGGCGCACTCACCGAGGTGCTGACCGGCGTCGGCAGGATCGTCGGCCGCTTCCCGGCGCGCCGCCTGCGCATCGGCTCGAACGACGAATCGCTCGGCTACGTTCGCGACCTCGCCCGCTGCTGGCGCGTCGGAGACTGGCAGGCGCGCGACGGTTTCTCGTACTACGCGGCGCTCCCGAACGTGCGGACACGCGTGCGCGCGTGGGTCGGCGCGGGCGATCGGCTCATGTCGTCGCCCGCGGACGCCCGCGGGTTCGTGGCGCCGTTGCCCGGTGCGCGGCTCGACGTGGTTGGCCGCCAGACCGGGCTTCCCTTCGACCCGGGCCACATGGGCACGGTCCTCGACGAGCGCGCCAGGCCGGTCTGGGAACAGATCGCGGCGTTCGTTCGCTCGGAGGACGAACCGGGTCCCGAACGAGGTGCCTCCGGAGGGGCTGGGCCGCGCTGAGCGACCGGAAGCAGATCCGGCACGAGCTGCAGGACTTCGAGTCGGCGAAGGGGCCCTCCCGCCGCGCCGCCCCCGCTCAGGGTCCGGCCGCGCCTTGCAGGGCCCTCCAGACGAGGAGCCCGCCCAGGGTCGAGAGCGCGTTGGCGGCCGCCGACACCGCCGCGGCCCGGCGCAGCGACCCGCCGAGCAGGACCCGGTACGCGGCGGCCTCGGCGAGCGCGACCGCGCCCGCGACGGCCACCGCCACCCTCCGAGGGAGCGGGCGGGCGGCGTCGAGCCCGGCCGCGACGATCGGGACCTCGAGGGCGAGGGTCACCGCGAGCGCGAGGGGGTGGGCGGCGTCCGGCACGTGGTACGCTCCAGGCGAGGACCTGCCAGGGGGGCCAGCATGGCACGGAACGCGATCGCGCTCACCGTCCTCGTCTCGCCGTGGCCGGCGGCGGCCTTCTCCAACGCGCCTCCACCCGATCCCTGCTGGCCGTGCGAGGGGAGCTCCGTGCCGCTGCTGCTCCCGCGCCGCACGCGCCGCCGCCCCGGGCCGTGACCTCGTTCGAGCTCGCGACCGCCACCCGCATCCTGTTCGGCGCCGGCCGTCTCGCCGACGCCGCGGCCGAGGTCGCGGCGCTGGGCGTGTCGAGGGTCCTCCTCGCCACCGGACGCTCCGGCGATCGCTCCGGCACGCTGGCCCGTTCCCTCGAGGCCCGGGGCATCGCGGTGGTGCCCTTCCGCGTCGAGGGGGAGCCGACCGTCGAGCTGGCGCGAGCGGGGACGGAGCGGGCGCGCGCCGAGCGGTGCGACGGCGTCGTGGCCATCGGAGGCGGGAGCGCCATCGACGGCGGGAAGGCCGTCGCGGCCCTCGCCGCGAACGAGGGCGACGTCCTCGACTACCTGGAGGTGGTGGGCCGGGGCCGGCCGCTCGCCCGCCCCTCCTTGCCGTTCGTGGCGGTCCCCACCACGGCGGGCACCGGCTCCGAGGTGACGCGGAACGCGGTCCTCGGCTCGGCGCAGGCCGGCGTGAAGGCGAGCCTGCGCAGCCCGCTCATGCTGCCGCGCCTCGCCATCGTCGACCCCGATCTCCTGGCCGGCGCTCACCCTGCCCAGCTCGCCGCGAGCGGGCTCGACGCCCTCGCGCAGCTCGTCGAGCCCTACCTCTCGGCGCGGGCGAACCCCGTCACCGACGCGCTGGCGGGCGAGGGGATGCGCCGGTCGGCCCGGTCGCTGCGCCGCGCCTGCCTCTCGGGCCTCGACGCCGGCGCGCGCGAGGACCTCGCCCTGGCGAGCCTGATGGGCGGCCTGTGCCTCGCCAACGCCGGGCTCGGCGCCGTGCACGGCTTCGCCGCCGCGGCCGGGGGGATGTTCTCGGCGCCCCACGGCGCCGTGTGCGCCGCGCTCCTGGTCGCCTCGCTGGAGGTGAACCTGCGGGCCCTGCGCGCCCGGGAGCCCGGGCACCCGGCCCTGGACCGGTTCCGCCACGTCGCCGGCTGGCTCACCGGGCGCCCGGACGCCGCGGCCGAGGACGGGATCGCCTGGATCGCCGGGCTGGTCCGCGACCTGGGCGTCCCCGGCCTCTCCCGCTGGGGAATGGGGTCCGCCGACGTGCCCGCGCTCGTCGAGCGGGCCGGGCGTGCGAGCAGCATGCGCTCGAATCCCATCGCCCTCCTCGACGAGGAGCTCCGGGAGATCGCGGAGCGCTCGATGGGCCCCGCCGCCCGCTGACCCGCCCGGGGCCAGGCGGGAGCGATCCGCCGGACGGACCCCTCGGGTGCCCCCTTCTTGTCCCCTTCTCGCCCGCCCCCCGCTCGGCAAGGCTCGCGCCGTCTCCTCTCGCCTGGAGCGATTCCATGGACCGCACGCGGCTCGTCCTCCCCCGCCGTCCGTTCCTCGCCGTGCTCCCCCTGGCCGCGGCGCTCGTCGCCGTCCACGCCCCCGCCGCCGACACGCCGGCGCCGTCCGCGGTGACGGTGGTGGGCAGCCTGCAGTCGGAGCTGGGCTGCCCGGGCGACTGGCAGCCGGACTGCGCCGCGACCGGGCTCGCCTTCGACCCGGACGACCGCGTGTGGCAGGCGACCTTCGACGTGCCGGCCGGGACCTGGGAGTACAAGGCGGCGCTGAACGGCTCATGGGACGAGAACTACGGCGCGGGCGCGGCGCGGAACGGCCCGAACATCCCCCTCGCGCTCGGCGCCCCGACCGCGGTGAAGCTCTACTACGACCACGAGACGCACTGGATCGCCGACAGCGTCAACTCCGTCATCGCGGTCGCGCCGGGAAGCTTCCAGTCGGAGCTGGGCTGCCCCGGCGACTGGGATCCCACCTGCCTCCGGTCCTGGCTCCAGGATCCCGACGGCGACGGGATCTACACGTTCGCGACGAGCCTGCTTCCGGCCGGCGCCTACGAGGTGAAGGTGGCCCTCGGCGAGAGCTGGACGCTGAACTACGGCGCGGGCGGCGTCCAGAACGGCCCGAACGTCCCGTTCACGGTGGCGAGCGACTGCGCGGCGGTCGAGCTCCGCTGGGACTCGGTGACGCACGTCCTCACGGTGGACGCGCCCGGAACGGCGCCGCAGCCGGCGGCCGTGACCGTGGCGGGGAGCTTCCAGTCGGAGCTGGGGTGCCCGGGCGACTGGCAGCCGGGCTGCGCCGCCACCGGCCTCGCCTTCGACGCGGCCGACGGCGTGTGGCAGGGGACGTTCACGGTGCCGGCCGGCAGCTGGGAGTACAAGGCCGCCCTGAACGGCTCCTGGGACGAGAACTACGGCGCCGGCGCGGCGCGGAACGGGCCGAACGTCCCGCTCATCCTGGCCTCGGAGACGGCGGTCAAGTTCTACTACGACCACGGGACGCACTGGATCACCGACGGCGTCGGCTCCCTCATCGCGGTCGCGCCGGGGAGCTTCCAGTCCGAGCTGGGCTGCCCGGGCGACTGGGACCCCTCCTGCCTCCGGTCGTGGCTGAAGGACCCGGACGGCGACGGGATCTACACGTTCACGACGAGCGCGCTCCCGGCCGGCGCCTACGAGGCGAAGGTCGCCATCGGCGAGAGCTGGGACGTGAACTACGGCGAGGGCGGCGTCCCGAACGGCGCGAACGTGGCCTTCACCGTGCCGGCGGCCTGCGCCGAGACCACGTTCGCCTGGAGCTCGGCGACCCACGTCCTCACCGTGGGCGCGGCGGGCGCGCCGAAGGGGAACCTGGGCCGCGCCCGGGCCCACTGGGTGAACGCGGACACCATCGCCTGGGGGCTTCCCGGCCTCGCGGCCGGATGGACCGTGACCCTCCACCACCACCCCGAGGGCGGGCTCGCCCTCGGCCCGGACGGCGTCACGGGCGGCGCGGCCATCCCGCTCGTCCGGGACCCGGCCGGCCTGCCCGCCGACGCGAGGGAGAAGTTCCCGCACCTGGCCTCGCTGCCCGCCTTCCGGATCCCGGCCGAGCGCCTGGCGGAGGCCCGGGAGGCCCTGAAGGGGCAGCTGGCGGTCTCCGCGCTCGACGGCGGCGGCGCCCTGCAGGACGCCACCTCGCTGCAGATCCCGGGCGTGCTCGACGACCTCTTCGCCTACGGGGGCCCCCTCGGCGTCGCCTTCGAGGGAGGCGTGCCCACGCTGCGCGTCTGGGCGCCCACCGCCCGGTCGGTCTGGCTCGAGCTGTTCGACTCGAGCACGGCGCCCCTTCCCTCGATGCACGAGATGGCGCCCGACCCGGTCACCGGGGTGTGGTCGGTGACCGGCGACCCGTCCTGGCGCTGGAAGTTCTACCGGTACGTGGTCGAGGTGTACGCGCGTCCGGCCGGCCAGGTGGTGACGAACCACGTGACCGACCCGTACTCGACGAGCCTCTCCACCAACAGCGCCCGCTCGCAGATCGTGGACCTGGACGACCCGGCCCTGAAGCCGCCCGGGTGGGACGGGCTCGTGAAGCCGCCGCTCGAGGCGCCGGAGGACGTGGTCGTCTACGAGCTGCACGTGCGCGACTTCAGCGCGGGGGACGAGGGCGTCCCGGAGGCCTGGCGCGGGACCTACCGGGCCTTCACGCTCCCCGCGTCGAGCGGCATGGCCCACCTGGCCTCGCTGGCGCGGGCGGGGCTCACCCACGTCCACCTCCTGCCGACCTTCGACATCGCCACCGTGGACGAGGACCGGGCCACCTGGGAGTGGCCGGGCGACCTGTCGGGGTTCGCGCCCGACTCCGACCGGCAGCAGGCGGCGGTCGAGGCAATCCGCGAGCGGGACGGGTTCAACTGGGGCTACGACCCCTGGCACTACGACGTGCCGGACGGCAGCTACGCCGTCGATCCCGACGGCGCGGCGCGCGTCCTCGAGTACCGCGAGATGGTGCAGGGGCTCGCGGCCGCGGGCCTGCGGGTGGTGAACGACGTGGTCTACAACCACACCACCGCCTCCGGGCAGAGCGCGCGCTCGGTGCTCGACCGGATCGTGCCCGGCTACTACCACCGCCTGAACGCCGACGGGAACGTGGAGCGCAGCACCTGCTGCGAGAACACCGCCTCCGAGCACGCCATGATGGAGAAGCTGATGGTGGACTCGGCCGTGCTCTGGGCCAGGCACTACAAGGTGGACGGGTTCCGCTTCGACCTCATGGGACACCACATGAAGCGGAACATGCTGGCGGTGCGCGCCGCGCTCGACGCGCTCACGCCGGCGAAAGACGGCGTGGACGGGTCGAAGATCTACGTCTACGGCGAGGGCTGGAACTTCGGCGAGGTCGCGGACGGCGCGCGGGGCGACAACGCCACGCAGCGGAGGATGTTCGGGACGGGCATCGGCTCCTTCAACGACCGGATGCGGGACGGCGCCCGCGGCGGCGGGCCCTTCAGCGGGATCCAGGAGCAGGGGTTCGTGACCGGCCTCTTCACCGACCCGAACGCCACCGACCAGGGGGACCCCGCGGCCCAGCTCGACCTGCTCCGGCTCGAGGAGGACTGGATCCAGGTCGGGCTGGCCGGGAGCCTGGCCACCTTCCCGCTCGTCGACCGGCACGGCGACACCGTCCTCGGCTGGCAGGTGGACTACAAGGGCCAGCCCGCCGGCTACACCGCCGATCCCCAGGAGGTCGTCAACTACGTCTCGGCCCACGACAACGAGACGCTCTTCGACGCCATCCAGCTCAAGGCGCCGGTGGGCACCTCGATGGCCGATCGCGTGCGGATGCAGAACCTGGGGACGAGCCTGGTGGCGCTGGCGCAGGGGATCCCCTTCTTCCACGCGGGCGACGACCTGCTCCGCTCGAAGTCGCTCGACCGCAACAGCTACGACTCGGGGGACTGGTTCAACCGGCTCGACTTCACCGGCCGGACGAGCAACTGGGGCGTGGGCCTGCCGCCGGCGCGGGACAACCAGTCGAGCTGGGCCATCCACGGGCCGCTCCTCGCCAACCCGGATCTCCGGCCCGGGCCCGAGCACATCGCCCGCGCCGCCGATCACCTCCGCGAGATCCTCGCCGTCCGCAAGAGCACGAGGCTCCTCCGGCTCGAGACGGCCGCGGACGTCATCCGCTGCGTGCGCTTCCACGACTCCGGACCGGGGGGGAGGCCGGGGCTCGTGGTCCTGTCGGTGTCCGACGAGCGGGGCGCCGCGTCCCCGGCGGACGACGTCGACCCGCGCCGCTCGCTCCTGGTCGCCCTCTTCAACGCCCGCGACGAGGCGGTGCGCGTCACGATCCCGGAGATGGCCGGGAGGAAGCTCACCCTCCACCCCGCCCTGGCCGGCTCGTCGGATCCGGTCGTGCGCGAGGCGCACTTCGTCCGCCCGAAGGCCACGTTCCACGTCCCGGCGCGGACCACCGCGGTGTTCTGGGAGGCGCAGCACCGCAGGCGGATGTGATAGCCTGCCACGACGTTCCCCGGAGTCACGCGCGTCGACATCGGCTCCTCCCGCCCGCGGCGGGAACGCCGGGCCCTCTCCTGGCGTGCCCTCGCGGCGCTCGCCGCGATCTCCTGCGGCGGCGCGGCAGCCCCGCCGGCTCCGGTGCCCATCGAGGTGGTCGGCGGCGGCGGCGCCCACGGCATCTTCGATCCGTCGGTGGCGCGGGATCCCGGCACCGGCCGGCTGTGGATGAGCTACTCGGCGGTCGATCCGGTCGCGGGCGTCCCGCCCGGCGCGCCCTGGGGCGTGGGCCTGCGCCTGGCCTGGTCGGACGACCGCGGGGCCACCTGGCAGGACGCCGGCGTCCCGGTGAGCCCGTTCCTGGAGCCTGCCCTCGCCGTCGACCTGCCGGCGACGAGCCCGGAGGCGGACGTCCCGGCCGGCACCGCGGTCACGGTCCAGAGCGAGACCTCCACCATCGCGTTCGACGCCGACGACCCGGCCGAGCCGTGGAAGCTCCTCTGGCACCAGGTGCTGTGGGCCGGCGGCGCGCCCTATTTCGTCAGCTACTCCTGGATCGCCCTGAAGTCCGCGGCGACGCCGGAGGGTCTCGCCGCCGCCGTGCCGGTCGCGCTCTTCGGCGGGTACGGCCTGCAGCCGACGCTCGGAGTGCCGGCCATCGCGCTCGACGCCCTCGACCCGGACCTGGCCGGCTGCGTCCTGGCCGAGCCGGGCCTGCTCGCCACCGCCGGCGCGATCCACCTCACCCTCGACTGCCACCGGCTCGGCCCGCCCCCGACGTCCCGGGTCTTCCTCCTCGCGTGCGCGACCCCGTGCGCCTGGACCGACGCCGGGAGCTGGCGGTACGTCGGCCGCCTCCTCGAGCCGTCCGACGCGCAGGCCCTCGACCCCGGCTACTCGGGCTTCAGCGGCACCGCGCTCCTCGAGCGGGGAGGGAGCGCCTACCTGCTCGCCACGCCGGTGGCCGCGGCCGGCGGCCGCTACGACGGCTGCCGGGTCTACCGCTTCGCCGACCTCGGCGCGGGCGTGCTCGAGCGCTCCGCGGGGCGCCTCGTGACCGTGGCGCGCGTGCGAGGAATCCCCGGCACGCACCACGGCGCCTGCGCGCACCACGCCGAGCTCGGGACCGGGATCCTGCTGAGCCAGCTCGCGGGCCTGAGCCCCCCCGACTTCCGCGTCGAGGCGAGCGGGATCGACGTCCCCTGACCGCGGTTCCGCCGCTACGTCCCCTTCTCGAGCGCGGCGTCCATGGGGAAGGTCATGGCGCTCCGGGTTCCCACGAACGTCCGGCGCAGGCCGAGCCGCGGGAAGTCCACGATCTCGATGGTGCTCCTCGACCAGGCGTCGCCGCCCTGGACGGTGACCAGGTCCTCGCCCGGGAGGGCCCGGACATGGTGCGCCGGCCCGCCGGCCGGGAAGCCGAGGAAGTCCCCCGGGCCGATCTCCTGCTCGGCCTCGCCGATCTCGGCGACGCCGCGGCCGGAGAGGACGTACATCCACTCCTCGTCGTGGTGGTGCACGTGATAGGCGTACGACTCCTTGCCCGCCGGAACGCGCGCGTGGACCACGGCCACGCGGCGCAGCCCGGCCGGCCGGGAGACCGCCGCGAGGTGGATCTCGGAGCGCGGGTTCTGCGGGTGGCGGTAGACGCGCGGCTCGCCGCGCTCGCCCGCGCGGACGAGGACGCGGGGCGGCCCCGTCCGCGGCGCGATCCCGAAGAGCTCCGCCGGAAGCTCCGCGCCCGCGGGAAGGAAGGGGACCTCGGCGTCGAAGGGGTAGACGGCGAACCGGGCGCCGAACCGCGCCACCCGCCGGCCGAGCCGGGGGAAGTCCGCGACCTCGACGTCGGGGATCACCTCGCCGCCCTCGAGGAAGAGCAGGTCCTCCCCGCCGCCGTTCCGGACGTGGTGGGCCACGCCGGGGGGGAAGCCGAGGAAGTCGCCCGGCCCGACCTCGTGCACCGCGTCGTCCACCTCGACCCGGCCGCGCCCGCCGAGCACGAACATCCACTCCTCCTCGCGGTGGTGGACGTGGTAGGCGGCCGTCTCCTTGCCCGGGGGGACCCAGGCCAGGTTCACCGCGACGCGGCCGAGGCCGGCGGCGCGCGAGATCATCCAGCCGTGGATCTCGGAGGCGGGGTTGTACGGGTGGCTCGACGCGTGGGCGGGGCCGCGCTCGGCCGCGCGGACGAGCACGCGCGGGGCGGCGGTCGAGGTCTCGGACATGGACCGCGTCTACCCCACGCGCGGAGCGCCCGCCAGCGCCAGGAAGGGTGGGGTCGGGGGTCTTGGACGCTCACGGACGCGTGGCGGGTGGATGGACCATCCGCTCGCAGCGCCCGTCGCACCCTAGTCGCACCTCACGACCGTCTTCCAGCACCACCGAGCCGACGAG
>DATIUR010000385.1:0-7169 GCA_035466675.1 Anaeromyxobacteraceae bacterium
TCACGGTCCACTTCTACAACGTGCACCTGAAGCCCTCCATCTTCCCGATGAACTGGGCGTGGATCAACGGGCGGATCACGGTCGAGAACCTGAAGCACGAGCACCCGCTCGAGTACGAGCGGATGAAGGGCGAGCTCGAGAAGTAGGGGACTCCAGTCCCGGGACCGCGCCCGCCCGGTGCGGTCCCCGCGTCGCCTCCGGCGGCCCGGTCCCGGACCTCTGCTGCCGTGCGGTGAGGTAGAATGCCGCACCCCGTGGCCCGACCGCCCTGGCCGCCCTGGCGCTCCGTCCTCCCCTTCCGCGCGACGCGCCGGAACCTTCTCGTCGCGTTCGGCCTCGCCGTGCTCCTGGTCGCCGTGGCCGGCGTCGCGAAGATGCGCCGGTACGTGGACAACGACCCCCGGTTCTGCGCCACCTGCCACCAGGCCAGCCCGGAGTTCGCGCTCTGGACGGAGGGCAGCCACCGCTCCATCGCGTGCCAGAAGTGCCACCACTCCACCCCCGCCGCCGGGGTGGCGATGCTCCGCGCCTTCCTCATGGGGAAGCGGACGTCCGGCGAGCACGGCCACGTGGGAGTCGGCTCCTGCAAGTCCTGCCACGCCTCCCACGACCCGCAGTGGCCGCAGATCGGGGCCTCCCGGGGCCATCGCCTCCACGTGGACGAGCACGGCATCGCCTGCGTGAACTGCCACGGCACGGCGGTCCACGGCTTCGAGCCGGTCTCGGCGAGCTGCGAGGGGTGCCATCCCGGCCACGCGGTCGGCCTGGCGGGCATGCAGAAGCTCCACTGCTTCGCCTGCCACGAGTTCCTCTCCACCGTCCCCGGCCTGCGCCCCACCCGCCGCGACTGCACCCGCTGCCACGCCGCCCAGGGGATGAAGGCCCCCTTCCGCGACCACGGGGGCCCCATGGAGATGTCCTGCGCGGCCTGCCACCACCCGCACGCCCGGCCCGGACGCGAGCGCGAGTCCTGCACCACCTGCCACCGGATGGAGAAGGCCGGCCAGCACGCCGCGCACGCGCGGAGCGACTGCACCGAGTGCCACCACCCCCATCTCTGGACGCCGGAGGAGAGGGACTGCCTCCGCTGCCACGGCCGCGCCCCCGACCACGCGCACGGCCGGGCGTGCACCGCCTGCCACGGCTTCCTCGGCGCGGCGCCCCCGGCGCGGCCGCCGGAGCGGCGGTAGCGCCGGGCGGACGTTGCGCCCGGCTCCGTGCGAGAATCGGAGCCGCCCGGAGGGGCCCTCGTGAACCTTTCCGCCTACGTCACCCTGCGCGTCAAGCTGTTCGTCCTCATCGCGGGCGTGATCATCTTCGCCACCTCCGGCGTGACCGCGGTGGCGCTCTGGCGGGAGCTCATGAGCTCCCAGGAGCTGCACGTGCGCGAGGGCGTGGCGCTCGCCTCCACGGTCGCCGCCGCCGCCTCGGAGTGGATGGGCCCCGAGGGGGCTCGACCCGGAGCTTCCGAAGCGCTCGCGCCGGTGGTGCAGCGCCTGCTGGACAGGAACCCCCTCGACCTCGCCTGGGTGACGGACGGGGCGGGGCGGGTGATCGTCTGCGCGAGCCGGACCGGCGAGGCCTGCCCGGAGGGAGCGGCGCTCAGCGAGTTCCAGCCGGCCCAGCTCCCGCTCGACGCGCTGGCGCGGCTGATCCGGCCGGAGGGGATCGTGGCGGGCACGCCCGTCCTCCGCGGCGTGCGCGTGGTGGGGGCGGTGCGCCTCGAGTACACCCACGAGGAGACCGTCCAGGTGGCCCGCGAGCTCGCCTGGGGCGCCGCCCTGGTGGCGGCCTTCTGGATCCTGCTCGGGCACCTGTTCGCCGCCATCTTCATCCGCCGGGTGACGCAGCCGCTCGTGCACCTGGTGGACGCGGCGGAGACCCTGGCGGCGGAGCAGGGCGTCCGGCTGGAGGTGCCGGCCGACCCGGAGCTGGCCGAGCTGGTGCGGGCCTTCAACCGCATGTCCGACCGGCTGGAGGAGCGGCGCGCCGAGAACCAGCGCCTCATCTCGGAGCTGGAGGCCCGGGTGGCACAGAAGACGCGCGAGCTGCTCCGGGCCGACCGGCTCGCCACCCTGGGCGGGATCGCCGCCGGCTTCGCGCACGAGATCGGGAACTCGCTCAACGTGATCCGCGGCTTCACGTCGCTCATCAGCCGGGACATGCCCGAGGGAAGCCCCAACCGGGAGGACTGCGACGCGGTGAAGCGCGAGGTGGGGCGGGCCGCGGGGCTCATCGAGCGCTTCCTGGTCTTCGCCCGGGCGCGGACCGTCCACCCGCACCCGCAGCCGCTCGAGCCCATCCTGCGCGACGCGGTGGAGGTGACCGGGCCGCTGGCGGCGCAGGCCGGCGTGTCGCGGAAGGTGGAGATCGACCCGGATCTGCCTCCGGTGGTGGCGGACGCGGAGCTGCTCCGCCAGGCATTCCTGAACCTGTGCATGAACGCGATCCAGGCGATGTCCTCGGGGGGATCGCTCACCGTCCGGGCCCGGCTCGAGGACTCCTCGCTGGTGGCCGAGTTCCGCGACACCGGGCCCGGGATGGACCGGGAGACGGCGGCCCGCGTCTTCGAGCCCTTCTTCACCACCAAGGCGAACGGAACCGGCCTCGGGCTCGCCATCGTGCGGCAGGCGGCGGAAGCCCACGGCGGCTCGGTGGAGGTGGAGAGCGAGCCCGGCCAGGGCGCCGTCTTCCGGGTGCGCCTCCCGGTGGCGCCCGCAGCCGCGGCGGCGCCCGGGTCCCCACCCGCCGGCCAGGGGGGATGAGCCATGGCGAGCAAGCCGACCTTGATGGTCATCGACGATCTCGACTCCGCGCGCCAGATGATGAGACGGGTCCTGGCGCGGTCGTACCACGTGTTCGACTTCCCCTCGGTGGCCGAGGCGCTGCCGGCGGTGGAACGCGCCCCGTTCGACTGCATCGTGACCGACCTGCGCATGCCCGGGATCGACGGCATCGAGGGCCTGCGCCGCTTCAAGAAGAAGGTCCCGGAAGTGCCCGTGATCCTGGTGACCGCCTTCGCGACCGTCGAGACGGCGGTGGAGGCCATGAAGGCCGGGGCCTTCGACTACCTGACCAAGCCCTTCGATCCCGAGGAGCTCGAGCTGGTGGTCGGGCGGGCGGTGGAGCACGCCGCCCTGCGACGCGAGAACGCGGCGCTCCGCTCGGAGCTGCGCGGCGCGGTGGACGAGCACGGCCTCATCGGCCAGTCGCAGGCGATGAAGGATGCCGTGGCGCTCCTGCGGCGCATCGCGCCCACCGAGGTCCCCATCCTCATCGAGGGGGAGAGCGGAACCGGGAAGGACCTCCTCGCCCGCGCGGCGCACGCGATGTCCACCCGCGCCGCGGGCCCGTTCCTGGCGATCAACATGAGCGCCATCCCCGAGAACCTGGCCGAGTCGGAGCTGTTCGGCCACGAGAAGGGCTCCTTCACCGGCGCCGACGAGACCCGGCCCGGCTTCTTCGCGGAGGCGGAGGGGGGCACCCTCTTCCTCGACGAGATCGGGCTGCTCCCGCCGCAGCTCCAGCCCAAGCTGCTCCGCGTCCTCCAGGACGGCGAGTACGTGCCGGTGGGGAGCCGCAAGGCGCGGCGGGCCAACGTGCGGGTGCTGGCCGCCACCAACGAGGACCTCGCCCGCGCCGTGAAGGAGGGGAGGTTCCGCGAGGACCTCTGGTTCCGGCTCCGGGTGGTCCCGGTGCGGCTTCCGGCGTTGCGCGAGCGGCGGGAGGACATCCCGCTCCTGGTGGAGCACTTCGTCCGCAAGCACGCCCTCCGGCTGGGCCGCGAGCCCCGGCGCCCGGACGCCGAGGCCCTGCGCGCCCTCATCGACCACCCCTGGCCCGGCAACGTCCGCGAGCTGGAGCACGCGGTGGAGCGCGGCCTGCTCCTCGCCCAGGGCGACGCCATCACGCTGGCCGACCTCCCCCCCGAGGTGGCCCGCCCGGCCCAGGAGGCGGCCGCCGGCGGGGCCGAGGGGCGCTACCGGCGGGCCCGGGACGCCTGGGAGAAGCGGTTCCTGGAGGACCTCCTGCGGGAGGTGGACGGGAACGTGGCCCGCGCCGCGGAGATCGCCGGGCTGCACCGGTCGACCTTCTACGAGAAGCTGGCCCGCCATGGGCTCGCCGAGAAGGAAGCGAAGCCCTAGGCGGCGGGGGGCGCGGGCGTCCCTGGCGGCGGGGCCGTCGATCCGACGGGCCCGTCCGGGCGACGCCGCGGCGCTGGCCCGGGTGATGCGCGCGTCGATCCGGGCCCTGGCGTGCTCGGCGTACGGCCCGCGCCAGATCGCCGCCTGGTCCTCCCTGCCCGCGCTCTACCACGCCTGGGCGATGAGCGCCGGCGGCGAGACCGTCTTCGTGGCCGAGTCGGGCGGCAGGATCCTCGGCTACGCCGGCCTTCGGGAGGGCGAGGTGACGGCCCTCTTCGTGCTCCCCTCGGCGGCCGGACGCGGGCTCGGCTCCCGGCTGCTCGGGCGCGTGGAGCGGCAGGCGCGCCGGCGCGGGCTGCGCCGCCTGGCGGTCCGCGCCTCGCGCAACGGGGCGCCGTTCTACCGGGCCCGCGGCTACGCCGGCTCCCGCTCGATCCGCGTTCCCCTCCCGGGCGGCGGGGCGCTTCCGGCCGTGCTCCTCGCCCGCCGGATCGACCGGGCCTGAGAGGCGAGCGCGGCCGCGCCGGGGCGCACGGGAAGGGGCGAACGGCCGTCGCCTTCCCCGTGAGCGACCCCGGGCCCGCGCTCGGTCGATCAGCATGCGGCCCGGTCGGCCAGGCAGGCCGCGTGGGCCCGGAGCTCGCGGGCGGCGCGCTCGGGCGACGGCGGGGCGACCAGGTGGGCGATGAAGGAGCCGAGCAGGACCGTGAGGAAGACGATCACGGCGACGTCCCTCCAGGTTCCGCTCCGGACGGACAGGCGGAAGGGCTCGTGGCTGCGGCGGACGGTGGCGTTCATGGCGTTCCTCCTTGCTCGATCCGCAGTGGCCACGAGCCGGGCGCGGTGTGACGCCCCTCCGGAGCTTCCCCGGGACGGCCGGAAATCTCCAGCGACGGCGGGGGGCTGGCTCAGCGGGCCAGCCGCGCGCGCAGGGCGCGGGCCTCGGCGAGGCCGGGCTGGTCGGCGTCGGCGCGCCGCCAGAGGGCGAGGAGCCGGTCCACCTCGGCGCGGGCGCCCGCGCGGTCGCCGAGCCGCTCGAGCGAGGTGGCGGCGAGGAGCAGGGATCGCGGGCCGGCCCAGGCGCGCAGCCAGGGGTCGAGGTGGCGGCCCTGGAACGAGCGGAACGCCTCGACCGCCTCGCGATCGCGGCGCGCCTCGGCGAGGAGCTCGCCGAGCAGGTAGCTCGCGCCGGCCGAGCCTCTGGCCTCCAGCGCGCGAAGGGCCGCCACCGCGCCTTCCCGATCCCCCTCCCGCCACCTCAGCACCGCGACGAGGCCTTCGTCCTTCTCCGCGCCCGTTCGCCGGGCGAGCGCCCTCGCCCTCTCGACCTCGCCGAGGAGCGCGAGCGCCGCGGCCAGGGAAGCGGCCTTCCGCGCGCCCTGCGGGCCGGAGAGGTTCTCGGCCTCCCGCTCGATCTCGGCCGCCGCTCCCCTGCCCTCCCCGAGGAGCCACGCCGCGCGGTGGCCGCTCCCCTTCACCATCCCCTCGCCCTCGGCCCGCATCCGGTCGAGCTCGGCGCGCGCCTCCCGCCGGCGGCCCTGGGAGGTGAGGACCAGTGCGAGGTTCATGGCGCCCGACTGGCGGGCCTCGGGCGGACCCTCGAGGGCGGCGAGCCGCCGGGCGACCGCCTCGGCCTCGGCGTACCGGCCGACCAGCGAGAGTGCTTCCGCCCGGAGGGCCTGTGCCTTCCAGCCGCCTCCCAGCTCGACCGCGCGCTCCGTCGCCGAGACCGCCTCCTCGAAGTCGCCCCGGAAGAGGTGCGCCCGGGCCAGGATCTGCTGCGCGTCGGCGTCGGGCCTCTCCGCGGCCCAGCGCGTCGCGCGCTCGACGCCCTCCGCCCCGCGGCCGAGGTGGGAGAGGCACTCGACGGCATGGTCGCGCAGCACCGGGACGGCGGAGCCGAGGGCCAGGGCCCGGTCGAATTGCGGAAGGGCGCCGGTGCAGTCCTCCCGGTGGAAGAGCAGGTCGCCGGCCACGTAGGCCACCTGGGCGTCCTCGGGGTAGCGCTCCACCAGCTGCCGGTGGATCCCCGCGGCCTCGTCGTCCTTCCCCTCGAGGTGGGCGTTCCAGGCCAGGATGAGGCCTCGCTCCTTCGGCGGCGCCCGGTCGATGTTGGCGATGGCCGCCGCGATCGCCGCCTTCTGCTCTCCCGGACCGGCCTGGCGGAACTCGGCGGTGTAGGCCACCATGTAGTGGGCCATCGCGAAGGTGGGATCGACCTGCAGGGCCCGGCGGAAGTGCTCGATGCACCCGGCCACCAGCGCGAGGGAGTCGATGCACTGCACGCCCAGGAAGTAGTGGCGGTACGCCTCCAGGCTCGGCGTGACCACCGAGGCCAGCTCGACGCGGGAGGTCTCCACCTCCGAGGCCTGCTCGCGGAGCGCCCGCCGCGTCGCCTCGCCGAGCCGGTCGATCAGGCTCGGGATGCTCGCCTTCCCGTTCCCCTGCTCCTTCAGGGTGAAGAGGTAGGCGTCGGCGACGGGATCGATGGCCTTGAGCTCGATGGCGTAGACCTCGTCGAAGCGGCGGATGGTGGCGAGCAGGAGCGCCCGCGCCCCGGCGCGGCGGGACACGTCCCGCCCGAGCCGCTCGTCGATCCGATCGACCCGGTCGTGGCCCGCCTGCGCCAGGAGGTCGAGCATGCGCGAGCGGGTCAGCACCGAGAGGCGGCGCGACTGCTCGAGCGAGGTGATGAGCAGCCCGGAGAGGCCGGCCAGCTCCGGCTCGGACGTGGCGTTCTCGACGTCGGCCACCGCCACCGTGACGGGCGGACCGGCCTCCTCTCCCCGGCCGGGCCAGCCGGACCGGAGCGCGAGCAGGACGGCGGCGGCCGCCATCGCGGTGGCGGCGACCGCCCCGGCGCGGAGCAGGGCGCGCCGCGGCCGGCCCGAGGTCCGCGCCTGGACCGCGAGGAGCCCGTCGAGCCACTCCTGCCCGTCCCGGGGGCGCGCGGCCGGATCGAGGGAGAGGCCCCGGGCGAGGAGCCGCGCCAGCGCCGCCGGGACGCCGGGCGCCTTGGGCGGA
>DATIUR010000386.1:0-5638 GCA_035466675.1 Anaeromyxobacteraceae bacterium
CTCCCTGGAGAGCCTGCGGGATCGCGGCGCCCCCCAGGAGGTCCTCCGGGCGCTGGAGGACGCGCGCGAGGGGGGTGCCCGCGTCCGCGAGATCGTCCGCGACCTCCGGACGTTCGCGCGCAGCGGGGGAGAGGCGCGGGCCCGGGTGGACGTCCGGCGCACCCTCCGGTCCGCGGTCAACCTGGCCCTGGCGGAGATCCGTCGCCGCGCCCGCCTCGACCTCGACCTGGCCGAGGTGCCGCCGGTGCTCGGGGCCGAGCACCGGCTCGGCCAGGTCTTCCTGAACCTCCTCGTGAACGCCGCGCAGGCCATCCCGGAGGGCGCGGCCGACCGGAACCGCATCCGGGTGGCCACCCGGGTCGAGGCGGGGCGGGTCCTCGTCGAGGTGAGCGACACGGGCGCCGGCATCCCGGACGAGGTCCTCCCCCGCATCTTCGACCCGTTCTTCACCACGAAGCCCGTCGGCGTCGGGACCGGTCTCGGGCTCGCCATCGTGCACACCATCGTGGCGGAGCTGGGGGGCGAGGTCCGCGTCCGCACCGCGCCGGGCCAGGGGACGACCTTCGCCGTGGACCTCCCCGCCGCCGCCCCGGCGGCGACCTCGCCGGAGGCCGGCTCGCCGGAGCCCGCGCAGGTCCGGATCGGGCGCATCCTGGTGGTGGACGACGAGCCGCTGGTGGCGCGGGCGGTGGCCCGGGTCCTCTCGCCCCCGCACGAGGTGGTGGCGGTGGACGGAGGCCCGGACGCGCTGGCGCGGATCGAGGGCGGCGACCGGGGATTCGACCTGGTCCTGTGCGACCTCATGATGCCGGGCATGAGCGGGATGGAGCTTCACGATCGGCTCCGGGCCGTCGCCCCGGAGCTGTCCCGCCGCGTCGTCTTCATCACCGGCGGCGCGGCCAACCCGGACGTGCGCGCCTTCCTGGAGCGCGCCCGGCGGCCCGTGGTCGAGAAGCCCTTCGACCCTCCCTCGCTCCGCCGGGTGGTGAGCTCGATGCTGGCGGCGTAGCGGGCGAGGCTAGAGCTCGGTCTTCATCACCGCGCCGTTCGACGCGTTCGACACGAGCAGCGCGTACCGCCGCAGCCAGGGGGAGCGGACCTCCTTCCGCCTGGGCCGCCACTCCGCCCGCCGCCGTCCCAGCTCCGCCTCCGGGACGTCGAGGACGAGCGCGCGCGCCTCGACGTCGATGGTGATGGCGTCGCCGTCGCGGACGAGCGCGATGGGCCCGCCCTCGGCCGCCTCGGGGGAGACGTGGCCCACGCAGGCGCCCCGCGTCGCGCCGGAGAACCGGCCGTCGGTGACGAGGCCGACGCTCTCGCCCAGCCCCATGCCCATGATGAGCGAGGTGGGCCCGAGCATCTCCTGCATCCCCGGCCCGCCCTTCGGCCCCTCGTAGCGGATCACCACGAAGTGCCCGGCCTTCACCTCGCCCGCCATGATCCCGGCCAGGGCCTCGTCCTGGGAGTCGAAGCAGATGGCCTTCCCGGTGAAGCGGCGCATCGACGGCTGGATGCCGGCGGTCTTCACCACCGCCCCCTCCGGCGCGAGGTTCCCGAAGAGGACGGCCAGGCCGCCCACCGGGGAGAAGGCCCGCTCGTTGGTGCGGATCACCTCGCGGTCCCGGATCTCCGCGCCGCGGATCCGCTCGCCCACGGTCTCGCCCGTCACGGTGAGCGCGCCGTCGCGGACCACGCCGCCGCGCCGTGCCGCCTCCCCGAGCACCGCCGGCACGCCGCCGGCGCGGTGGATGTCCTCCATGTGAACGGTGGAGAGCGAGGGGGCGATCTTGGCGATGTGAGCCACCTTGCGCGCGATCTCCTCGATGTGGCGCAGGTCGAACGGCACGCCGGCCTCGCGCGCGATGGCGAGCATGTGGAGGACGGTGTTGGACGAGCCGCCCATGGCCATGTCCACCACCATGGCGTTGTGGACCGAGTCCTCGTTCACGATGCGCCGCAGGCGGAACCGCTCGTCGCCGGCGATCTCGACCGTGCGGCGCGCGGCGCGCCGCACCAGCGCCTCGCGCTCCGGCGTGAGGGCCAGGATCGTCCCGTTGCCGGGGAGCGCCACGCCCATGGCCTCGCACAGCACGTTCATCGAGTTGGCGGTGAACATGCCGGAGCAGGAGCCGCCCGAGGGGCAGGCCTTGCACTCGATCTCGTACAGCTCGGCGTCGGTCATCTGGCCGCGGGCGCGCTTCCCCACCGCCTCGAAGGCGGTGTTGAGGTCGATGGGCGTCCCGTCGGCGAGCCGGCCCGCCTTCATGGGGCCCCCCGAGACGAAGACCGTGGGCACGTCCACCCGGAGCGCGCCCATCACCATGCCCGGCACGATCTTGTCGCAGTTCGGGATGCACAGGAGCGCGTCGAGCTGGTGCGCGTTCATCATGGTCTCGATGGAGTCCGCGATGATCTCGCGCGACGGCAGGCTGTAGAGCATGCCGCCGTGGCCCATGGCGATCCCGTCGTCCACCCCGATGGTGTTGAACTCGAAGGGGACGCCGCCCGCCGCCCGGATCTCCTCCTTGGCGATCCGGCCGTACTCCTGGAGGTAGAAGTGCCCGGGGATGAGGTCCACGTGGCTGTTCGCGATGCCGATGAACGGCTTCTCGAAATCCTCGTCCCGGAGGCCCGTGGCCCGGAGCAGGCTCCGGTGGGGGGCCCTCTCGAAACCCTTCTTGATCGTGTCGCTGCGCACGGGAGAAATCTTGGCGCGGCGGGGCCCGGACGTCAACCGCGGACCCGTTCGGAGGTGGTGGTGCGCCGGCTCCCCCGGGCGCCCGGCCGCGGGCGGCCGCTCGATCCCCCGGTGGCCATCCGGCGCGCTACTGTGCGGCGATGACCGGGCCCGGCTTCGAGGAGGCGGCGGCGCGCGTCCGCGCGGCCCTCCGGGCCCGCCCGGCCGTCCCGCTCCGGATCGAGGGGTTCCGGCCGGCGGCGGTGCTGGTGCCGATCCTGAACCGGCCCGGCGGACCCACGCTCCTCTTCACGCTGCGCACCGAGGACGTCCCGCACCACAAGGGCGAGATCTCCTTCCCGGGGGGCGGGCGCGAGACGGGCGAGCGGGCCGAGGCCGCGGCCCTGCGCGAGGCGCTCGAGGAGGTGGGGCTCGAGCCGGGGCGGGTGGAGGTGCTGGGCGAGATGGACGATCTGCCCAGCGTGTGGCGCTACGTCGTCACGCCCGTCGCCGCGGCCATCGCCGACCCCCCGGCGACCTTCCACGCCCAGCCGGGCGAGGTGGTGGAGCCGTTCGAGGTCCCGCTGGCGGCGCTGCTCGCGCCGCGGGTTCGCCGGGCCGAGTGGTTCGAGCCCTCCCGGCTGCCGTCCGACGTGGCGCGGGCGATCCTGGACGTCCGCTCCGCCCGCGAGGACGTGGACCCCGCCACCGGGCGCTACCGGGTCTGGTTCTTCGACGCCTCGCCCGACCGGGTCGTCTGGGGGCTCACCGGCCGGATCCTGGCGGAGCTGCTCGACCGGGTCTTTCCCGCCGGGCTCGCCCCGGGCCCGCCCGGCGGGTAGCATGTCTTTCACCGCGGGCGCGGCCCGCGGGGCTCCCGGAGGCCTACATTGGCGACACCCGCACGCTCCTCGCTCGCCCCCTCGCTCCTCGCGCTCGCCCTCGCCGGGGCGGCGTGCGGGGGGGACGGCCCGCCGCCGCTCGGAGACGTCGGGGATCCATGCACGAGCGCCTCCCGCTGCCGGGCGGGCCTCGTCTGCTTCGAGGGGCTCTGCGCCATCCCTGGTGGCGTGGGCGATCCCTGCGCCAGCGCCTCCCACTGCCAGGCGGGCCTCGTCTGCTTCGAGGGGCTCTGCGCGACGGAGGCGCCGGCCTCCGCGACCTGCACGCCGGCGGCCCACGCGCCGAGCATCGTGGACGGCGGCCCGATCTCGCTCGTCCAGGCGGACTACGACGCGTGCGTGAGCGCCATCCGCCCGGCCAGCCCCGGGCTCGTTGCCGTGGCGCTGGGGGTGTCGCCGGTCGGCACGCAGCTCGACTTCGACGTCCCGGCCGGCACGGCCTCGTTCTCGATCGTCTCGCAGGAGGAGACCGACAGCGCCGTTCCGACCGTCGCGATCCAGGGCTGGGCCTACGCGAACGCTCCCGTCCCGACCGACGTCCGCTACCCGGGCGGCGCGCTCTTCTACGACGACATGTCCTCCTGGTTCTCCGACGCCTCCCGGATCGGGTCGCTCCCGGCCTTCGCCTTCGGCTTCGCGCCGCAGACCGGGGCCTTCACGCACCCCAGCACCTCGGCCGGGATCGACCGGCTCTACGCGGAGGGGGGAGCGCCGGCCGGCACCTGGCGGCTCACCGTGAGCGACTACGCCTACGAGTGCGTCCCCGGCGTCTCGCGGCTCGCCACCTATTGCGACACCGGCGCCGGCTCCTCCGCCGGCCGCTACGACGTCACGGTCCTGCGGAGGCCCGGCCCCATCGCCTCGACCGGGACGCTCGACCTCTCGGTCGTCCTCGTCTCCACCTCCTTCACGCGGGCCGGCGCGCTCGGCTCGGCCGCGTTCCAGCGCTACGTCGACTCGCTCCAGGCGCTCTTCGGCCAGGCCGGGATCTGCCTCGGGACGGTGAGGGTCTACGACATGCCGGCCTGGGCGGTGACCCGGTGGTGGAGCATCGACGTGGACGACACCACCCCCTGCGGGGAGCTCTCGCAGCTCTTCACCACCGCGCCCGACGCGAACGCGGTGCACGTCTTCCTGGTGGACGACCTCAAATCTGCCTCGGCGCCTCCGCTCAGCACGGTGGTCGGCATCGACGGCTCCATCCCCGGCCCCTCCGGCGTCTCCGGCACCATCGTGAGCGGGGCCGCGGTCGAGCTGGCCTCGAATCTCGCGCCCGGCCCTCCCTGCTCGCCCTCCTTCGACCCGGCCAGCTGCGATCCCGACTTCCTCGCCTACGTGACCGCCCACGAGGCCGGCCACTGGCTCGGTCTCTTCCACGTCACCGAGGCGTACGGGGGCCTGTGGGATCCGCTGAACGACACCGCCACCTGTGATTGCCCCTGCCTGACCAACCCGCTCACGCGCGGCGACTGCGACGCCGGCCGCCCGGGCGGCGAGCTCGGGGCGGCGAGCTGCCTCTCCGGCGCCACCTGCGGCGGCGGGGACAACCTCATGTTCTGGCTCTACCAGGACGGCTACTCGGTCGGGAGCATGAGCCCGGAGCAGGGCCGGGTGATGCGCCTCAACCCCGCGGTGCACTGAGCGAGGAGCCACCATGACCGCCACGACCCTCGCGCTCGCCCTCGTTCTCGCCGCCCAGGCGGAAGGCGGGCCGGCCGCCTCCCTCCCGGAGGCCGACCTGCGCCGGCGCGTCGAGGCCTACCTCGGCGTCATCGACCGGCCCATCCCGGAGGAGGCGTGGCGCTCGCTCGGACCGGGCGCCGTGCCCGTCCTCGAGGAGATCGTTCGCTCGCGGACCGCCTCCTGGCGACGCTCCAACGCGCTCCTCGCCCTGGCCGTCCTGGGCGGCGAGCGGGCCGAGGCGGTCCTCCTCGAGGCCGCCCGCGACGGGAGCGCGCCCTGGTCGGTGCGCGCGGCCGCCGTGCGCGGGGCGGGGCACCTCCTTCCCCCGGAGCGCGCCCTGGCCGCGCTGCGCCCGGCGCTCGAGCGCGACGCCGAC
>DATIUR010000387.1:0-8703 GCA_035466675.1 Anaeromyxobacteraceae bacterium
GCGGCCGTACCTTGTCGCGTGAGCCGCGGAGCGCCGAGGGGAACGCCTCCCCCGCGGGGCCCGTGCGTGGATGCCGCGCTCCCGTGATCCCGAATCGCGCACCGCCGTCTAGCTCCGGCGGGCGGCCGGCGTCGAGGCCAGCCTCCGGGCCGCCTCCTGCGCGGCGCGCCACTGGTCCTGCGAGAGCGGCACGACCGACAGGCGCCCCTGCCGGAGCAGGGGCGACCCGGCGAAGGCCCTCTCCTGCCGCAGGAGGTCGAGGGGCACCGGCGCGGGCAGCGGCTCGACCGCCCGCACGTCCACGCAGACGAGATCTCCGCCGCCGGCGGTCGGGTCGGGATAGGCGGCCCGCACCACCTCGGCCACGCCCACGGCCCGCTTCTCGCCCGAGTGGTAGACGAGCGCCCGGTCCCCCTCCCGCATGGCGCGCAGGTTGGCCTGCGCCTGCCGGTTGGCCACGCCCGTCCAGGCCGTGATCCGCTCGCGGAGGAGATCCTCGAACGAGTAGGTCCCGGGCTCGGTCTTGAGGAGCCAGTGCGCCACGACCAGGGAAACGTAGGGACGGCCCCCGCCCGCCGCAAGCGGCCCCACCAAGGCGCGATCCCCGCGCCCACGTGTGGTAGAAGGCGGGCCATGTTCGGGCTGTCCTTCGGCGAGATCGTCATCATCGCCGTCCTCGCCCTGCTCCTGCTCGGAGCGGACAGGCTCCCCGACGCCGCCAAGACCCTGGGCAAGGGCCTGCGCGAGTTCCGCCGGGCCACCGAGGACCTGAAGGACCAGATCCAGTCGGAGATCTACTCCGACGAGCGGCCCAGGCCGCCCGCGGTCCCGCCCGTTCCCGCGCGCCCGGCCGAGCCACCGCCGCCGGCGACGCCCGAGAACGTGCCGGGCCTCGAGGCCGCCCTGGTCGAGCCGGCGGCCGAGCCGGCCGTCGAGCCGGCCGCCGAGCCAGCCGCCGACGCCGCCCCCGCCGCTCCAGCCGCCCCGGAAGGGGAGCCGGCGGCCGAGCCGGAGGACGCCCCGGAGCCGGAGCGCCTGGCATGACCGAGCCCGTGGCCAGGCTCCCGCCTGCCCCCGCCCCGCAGCCGGAGGGCGAGGTGAAGCTCACCTTCCTCGAGCACCTGCGGGAGCTGCGCGTCCGCCTGATGCGGGCGCTCGTCGGCGTCGCCCTCGGCATGGTGGCGGTGGGCGCCTTCGTGGAGCCCATCTACCACGCGCTGATGGGCCCGGTGGTGGCGGCGCTGCCCGAGGGGGCGCGCCAGCTCCACTACGTGAGCGCGATCGAGCCGCTCATGGTCTACCTGAAGGTCGCCATCTACGGCGGCGTCTTCGCGGCGGCCCCCTGGGTGCTCTGGCAGCTGTGGCTCTTCGTCGCCCCGGCCCTCTACAAGCGCGAGAAGCGGGTGGTGATCCCGTTCCTCCTCTTCGGCTCGCTGCTCTTCTACGCCGGGGCGGCCTTCTGCTGGCTGGTGGTGATGCCGCTCGCCTTCCCCGCCATGCTGAGCATCGCCGGCGACGCGGCGCTCGCGCCCATGCTCACCATGAGCGCCCAGCTCTCCCTCGTCCTGGCCATGCTGCTCGGCTTCGGGATCGTGTTCGAGGTCCCGGTGGTGATCGCCTTCCTCTCGATGGTCGGGCTCGTCTCGGCGCCGTTCCTGGCCCGCTACCGGCGGCACGCCATCGTGGTGAACGTCGCGGCCGCGGCCATCCTCACGCCGACCGGCGATCCCTTGAACCTGGCCCTGATGGCGGTGCCGATGGTGGTCTTCTACGAGATCGGGATCCTGCTCGCGCGCATCCTGGGCAAGAAGCCCCGGCCCGCCGAGGCGGCCAGCGCGACCTGACATGCTCGCCTTCCACCTGCTCGTGGGCGCCTTCGCGGTGCTGATGCTCGTCCGCCACGGACCGGCCGCCCTGCTCTTCGTCGCGCCCGGGCTCCGGCGCCCGCACGCGGGCCCGGCCGGGCCGGCGCGATCCCCCGCCGAGCAGCGGATCCGCGACGCCCTGGCGGGGCTGGGCTTCCGTCCCATCGGCACGCTGACCGAGCGCGGGCCCCTCGGGGCGCTGGCCCGCGAGTGGGTCGTCCTCGGGGGCGAGGGGTGCTCCGCATGGGCCGACGTGGCCGAGGGGCGCGGGGGCGGATGGGTGCGGTTCGTCTCCGCGTCCCCGGACGGCGCGGCGCTCGAGACCGAGCTGCCCGACGCGACGCCCGAGGGGGCGCTCGCAGCCCACCGCAAGGGGCTCGAGGCGTTCGAGCGCGCGCACGGACGCTCCGCCGCGCCCCCGGACCTGGCCGCACGCCTCGAGGCCGCCCGCGCCCACGCGCGCGGGCCGGCGCGGGGCAAGGTCCGCCAGGCCAGCGCGATGAGCTTCGTCAACGCCACGCTCGCCCTGGTCCTCGTCGCCTCGAGCGTGAACGGCATCGCCAGCGCGCTGGGATCCCGAGGGGAGGCGCCATGAAGCCAGCCGGCACGAAGGAGATCGTCTTCCTCGCCGCGAAGCGGACCCCGTTCGGGACGTTCGGGGGGTCGCTCAAGGACCTCTCCGCCACCGACCTCGGCGTGCACGCCGCCCGGGCGGCGCTGTCCGCGTCGGGCGTGCCGCCCGAGGACGTGGGGCACGTGATCCTGGGGAACGTGGCCCAGACCTCGCCGGACGCCATCTACCTCGCGCGCCACGTCGGGCTACGGGCCGGCGTACCCGAGAGCGTTCCCGCGCTCACCGTGAATCGCCTGTGCGGCTCGGGCTTCGAGGCGGTGATCCAGGCGGCCCTGTTCCTCGAGACCGGCCAGGCCGAGGTGGTCCTGGCCGGCGGCACCGAGTCGATGAGCCAGGCGCCCTTCGTCCTCCGCGGCGCGCGCTTCGGCGCCCCGCTGGGCAAGCCGCCGGCGGTGGAGGACATGCTCTGGTCGGCGCTCACCGACACCTACTGCGGCCTGCCCATGGCGCTCACCGCCGAGAAGCTCGCCGAGAGCCACCGCATCGGGCAGGACGCGGTGGACGAGTACTCGGTCGAGTCGCAGCGGCGCTGGGCCGCCGCGCAGGAGGCCGGCCGCTTCGAGGCGGAGCTCGTGCCCCTGGAGGTGCAGGGCAAGAAGGGACCGGTGCCCTTCGTGCGGGACGAGCACCCGCGCCCGGACACCACGGTGGAGGCGCTCCGGAAGCTCCCCAAGGCGTTCAAGAAGGACGGCGTCATCCACGCCGGTGCGGCGAGCGGGATCTCGGACGGCGCGGGGGCCCTGGTGCTCGCCACCCGGGCCTACGCGGATCGGAAGGGCCTCCGCCCGCTGGCGCGCCTCGTCAACTGGGGGCATGCCGGCGTCGACCCGTCGATCATGGGCATCGGCCCGGTGCCGGCGACGAAGAACGCCCTGGCGCGCGCCGGGGCGACGCTCGCGGACGTGGACCTGTTCGAGGTGAACGAGGCCTTCGCCCCGCAGGTGCTGGCGGTGATCCAGGAGCTGTCGCTGCCGCGCGACCGGACCAACGTGGACGGCGGGGCCATCGCCCTCGGCCACCCGCTGGCCGCGAGCGGGGCGCGCATCGTGGCGCACCTCGTCCACGAGACGCGCCGGCGCGGAGTCCGGTATGGTCTGGGTGCCGCCTGCATCGGCGGCGGGCAGGGCGTGGCCGTGATCGTGGAGGTGCTCCGGGAATGAGGCAGGGGTTCCAGGGACTGCGCGACGCCCTCGGCATCGGAGGGCGGCCGCCCCGTGCCGTGGCCGGCCTCCTCCTGGCCATGCTGGCCGCCTCCGCCGTGGCCTGGGGCTCGGCGCCGGGCGGTCTCGGCTCCATGCTGACCCTGTGGCCCTCGAGGGTCCTCGAGGGCGAGGTGTGGCGGCTCGTCACCTGGCCCCTGGTGCAGCCGAGCCTCTGGACGCTCCTGTTCGTCGGGATCACGCTCTGGTGGCTCGGGACGCAGCTCGTGGGCGACTGGGGAGAGCGGACCTTCCTCCTCCGCCTCATCGCGATCGCCGCCGGCGCCGGGATCGTCACCTCGGTCCTGGGCCTGCTCTGGCCGGCCGTGGACGTCCCCCACCCGGGCGGATGGGCGGTGACGGTGGCCCTGCTCCTGGCCTTCGGGCTCCTCCACCCCGGGGCCCAGATGAGCTTCTTCGGCCTGGTCCCCCTGAATGGGCGGCTCCTGGCCCGGCTGATCGTGTTCGGGGCGGTGCTCCTCGCCATCTTCGACGGCCTGGCGCACGTGGTGCCCCACCTCGCCGCCATGGCCATCGCCTGGCTTCAGGTGACCGGCCGCACCGGCGGACGGCGGCTGTGGCTGCGGGCGCGGCAGCGCTGGCTCGAGGCGAAGCTCGCGCGCAGGCGGCGGCACCTCAGGACCGTGGGGCGGAACGGCGAGGACGACCCGCCGCGCTGGGCGAGCTGACACGGCGGAGGCCACACCCGAGCCCCGCTGCGGCGCACGCGGCCCGCGGGCTCCGCCGGGAGCGCCGCTAGCTGACCGCGACGGCCTTCACCGCCGACCGGTAGACCCAGATGCGCGCCGTGTTGGTCTTGGTGTCCGCCGGGACCATGAAGAAGCCGGCGCCCTGGTCGGAGTAGTCGGGGCAGAAGCCGGCGATCTGCCGGCCGTCGCGGAAGGTGACGCGGACCCGCTTCCCCGCGGCCGGCGGCGGCGGCTCGCCCGGCCCCAGCATGAAGAAGATGGCCTTCACCTTCTCGGCCTGCAGGACCTCCGGATCGGCTCCCGGCTGCGGCGCGAGGCCGAGGACGACCGCGTCCAGCTCCGGGTCCTCGAGCAGGCCGCGCTTCACCTGCCCCTCCACGGTGTGGATCACGACCCGGTGCTGACCCGGGATCTTGGTCCGCGACGGGGCCGGCGCGGGCGCGGCAGCCGCGGCGGGTGGCGCCGGCGCACGGGCGGCCGGAGCGGCGGGGGAGGCCCGAGGCGCGATGGGAGGCGCGATCGGCGTGGGCGGCTCCGGCTCGAGCGCGGCCGGGGACAGCTCCGGCTCGAGCGCGGCGGGGGGCGGCCCACGCACGAGCTCGGCGGCAAACGCGCCGGCGGCCTCCGGCCCAAGCGGGATCTCCTCGAGGATCTCGGCGCCGTCGATGGTGGGAATCTCCTCGAGGGCGTCGGCCTCGAGCAGCTCGGGCTCGCCGGAAGGCTGCGGGGGCTGGTAGGCGGGCTCGCCGGCCCCCTCGAACGAGCCGCTCGACGCGAGGGTGAAGCCCTGATCCACCGCGGAATCCGGGTGCCAGTCGCCCGGGACGACGCCGGGAGCGGCCGCGTCGGCCTGGAACTCGGCCGGCTGCGGCTCTCCGAACGCGGCCTCGCCGGGCGCGCCCGGGGAGCCCAGGAACCCGGCGGTGTCGTCGTAGTCGCCGATGCCCTCGGGAGGCGGGATGCTGGCCTCGCCGCCGAGGTCGAGCTCGGCGCCCAGGTTCTGCGGAAGAGCGGCCGATTCCGCCGCCGCGTCGAAGGGAAGCATCTCCTCGAGGCCGGCCGCGTCCAGCGTCGGCGGAGCCAGCGCGCCGAGGTCGTCGTACTCGCCCAGGCCGAGATCCGGCTCGGCCTGGTGAGGGGCAGGCGCCGGCTCCCAGCCCTCGGGCGCCAGATCGGGCTGGCCGGTCCCGAGATCGCCGGGGCCCTCGGGCTCGAGCGAGGGATCGATCGGCGCGGCGAGATCGGGCTCGGCGCCGGGAGCGTCGCCGAAGGCTCCGGCCTCGGGCTCCCCCCAGCCGGCGGGCGGCGCCTCCGCCCCGGCGCCCGCATCCCAGCCCGGGGCGGCGTTCGGATCCCAGCCCGGCTGAGCGTTCGGATCCCACGCTCCGGCGGAGGCGGAGTCCCAGGCGGGCTCCGGGCCCGGCTCGGCGAGAGGCTCCGCGGAGCCCGGCCCGGCCTCGGGCACGCCCGCGTCGGGGGCGCCGGCGTCCGCGCCCCCGGTGTCGAAGGCCGCGCTCGCGTCCCAGCCCTGGACGGCGCCCGGATCCCAGCCCGGCTGCGCGTTCGGGTCCCAGTCCCCGGCGGAGGCGGAGTCCCAGGCCGGCTCCGGGCCCGGCTCGGCCAGGGGCTCCGCGGGACCCGGTCCGGCCTCGGGCCCGCTCGCCTCCAGGGCCTCGGCTCCCGGCGCGCCGGCGCCCGCATCGAAGGCAGCGTTCGGATCCCAGTCCTGCTGCGCGCTCGGATCCCAGGCCGGGGCGGCGTTCGGATCCCACTCCCCTCCGGAGGCGGGATCCCAGCCCGGCTCCACGCCGCCGGTCCCGGCGTCCTGTGCCGGGCCGAACGAGGCGGGATCGAAGGCGCCGGCCTCCGGTCCCGGCTCGCCTGCCTCGATGGGCGTGAAGGCCCCGGCGTCGAAGGCGGCCGCCAGCTCCTGGCCCAGATCCGGCCGCCCGCCGGCGGGCAGGTCCTGGTCGGGCTCGGGCTCGGGGGAGGGCTCGGGCATCGGCGGCGGCCGGTTGCGCAGGCCCGCCGGGAGCAGGGACTCGCGGAGCTTCGCCGCGGCGGCGCCCACGTCGAAGCCGGGCCGGAGCCCGCCGGCGCCCATCTCCGGGCCCATGAGGTCGCGCAGCTCGGCGTAGCGCGACTCCTCCTTCGGCGAGAGCCCCCGCTCGCGCCGCTTCTCGTCGAGGGCGCGGAACTCCTTCATCACGCTGCGTTGATCTGGCATCGCGGGTCTTCGGGCCGGCGCAGCGCTCTCCCTCGGCGCGCAGGCGGATGATACCGCGCTCCCGGGGGGCCACCAAGGCGAAGGCGGCTTGATTTCCCTCGGAAGGGCGGCCATGTAAGGGCGGTTCGCATGTCGCGCCTCCCCGGTCCCGCAAGCGCCCCCGGCGTGCCCGCACCCTTTCTCCCCATGTTCCCGGAGGAGCTGGCTCGGCGCGGCTGGGCGGACCTCGACGTCCTGCTCGTCTCGGGCGACGCCTACGTCGACCACCCGACCTTCGGCGCGGCCGTGATCGGGCGGGTCCTGGAGGCGCGCGGCTTCCGGGTGGGCATCGTGGCGCAGCCCGACTGGCGCTCGCCCCGCGACGTGGCGCGGCTCGGCCGGCCGCGGCTGTTCGTGGGGGTGACCTCGGGCGCGATGGACTCGATGGTGAACCACTACACCGCCCACAAGCGGCGCCGCTCCGACGACGCCTACACGCCCGGCGGCGCGGCGGGCCGCCGGCCGGACCGCGCCACGACCGCCTACGCCCGGCTCTGCCGCGAGGCCTTCGGGCCGCGGACGCCGGTCGTCATCGGCGGCGTGGAGGCGTCGCTCCGCCGCATCGCCCACTACGACTGGTGGGAGGACCGCGTCCTCCCCTCGATCCTGGTCCCCTCCGGCGCCGACCTGCTCGTGTACGGCCAGGGGGAGAAGCCGGTGGTCGAGATCGCGCGCCGGCTCGCCGCGGGCGAGGACCCGTGCGGCCTCACCGACGTGCCCGGCACGGCCGTGCTCCTGCGCGACCTCGACCTGGCGGGACTGGCGGACCGCGGCCGGGGCGTGCTCGAGCTGCCGCCCTACGAGGAGGCGGCCCGCGACCGGCGCCGCTTCGCCGAGATGAGCCGCCTCTACCACCTCGAGCACAACGCCGACAACGCCCGGATCCTCCTGCAGCGGCACGGGCGGGGGGCGCGGGCCCGGACCGTGGTGGTGAACGAGCCGATGCCCCCGCCCACCACCGAGGAGCTGGACCGGATCGCCGAGCTTCCGTACCGGCGCGAGGCCCACCCCTCCTACGGCGGCGCCCGCATCCCCGCCCTGGAGCAGATCCGCTGGTCGGTGCAGATCCTCCGGGGATGCGCCGCCGGCTGCGCCTTCTGCTGCATCACCGAGCACCAGGGGCGCGAGGTGGCCTCCCGCTCCGAGGCGAGCGTGCTCCGTGAGATCGCGGCGCTCGCGTCCCGGGAGGACTTCCGGGGGACCATCACCGACGTGGGCGGCGCCACCGCCAACATGTGGCAGATGACCTGCACGAGCGCCGAGGCGCACGCGCTCTGCCGGCGTGCCTCCTGCGTGTATCCCTCGGTCTGCCGCTTCTTCCGGGTGGACCACGGCCCGCTCGTGGACCTCTACGAGAAGGCGCGGAGGCTGAAGGGGGTGAAGCACCTCTTCGTCGGCTCGGGCGTGCGCTACGACCTCGCCCAGGCCGACCGGAGGAACGGCGAGCGGTACGTGAGGACGCTCGTCGCCCACCACGTCTCCGGCCAGCTCAAGGTGGCGCCGGAGCACGTCTGCGACGGCGTGCTCCGGCTCATGAAGAAGCCGGGCGCGGAGGCCTTCGAGCGCTTCCGGCGGGACTTCGAGCGGTGCTCGAGGGAGGCGGGGAAGGAGCAGTACCTCGTCCCGTACTTCATCTCCTCGCACCCCGGCGCGACGCTCGAGGACGCCGCGGGGCTCATGGACTACCTGCAGGCGAACCGCTGGCGGCCGCAGCAGGTGCAGGACTTCATGCCGACGCCGATGACGCTCGCGTCGGACATGTTCTGGAGCGGGTTCCACCCGATGACGGGCGAGCCGGTCCACGTCCCGCGCGACCTCGACGAGAAGCGCATGCAGAAGGCGCTCCTCCGCTGGGGGGACCCGGCGAACCGGCCGCTCGTCGAGAAGGCGCTGCGGAAGCTCGGGCGGCTCGCGCCCGGCGAGCGGCTCGGCCCGGGGATGCGCCCCGTCTCGCGCCGGGGGCGGCCCACGCGCCGAGGCTAGACGACGGAGCACGGCTCGGGGACGGTCGGGCTCCAGGCTACGGGCT
>DATIUR010000388.1:0-7162 GCA_035466675.1 Anaeromyxobacteraceae bacterium
TTCCACCACGGCCTCGGCGGCGGCCGCCTCACCGCGCTCCCCTTCGTGAGCGCGCTCGCCTCCCGCGGCTTCGTGGTGGCCGCCATCGACGCGCCCCTCCACGGCGACCGGGCCTTCTGCGACTCGGCCTCCGACTGCAACCCGGGTGGCGCCTGCACGCCCGTCCCCGGCGCCGCCGGGCAGGGCGACTTCATCGCGCCCGGCACCTGCAGCAACGGCCTCGCCTTCGACCCGGCCCGGCTCACCACCGCCGCCTCGGGCAACTACTTCGTCTCGGCCAACTTCTTCCGGACCCGCGACGCCATCCGCCAGGACCTGCTCGACCACGCCGCGCTGGTGCTGGCGCTTGCGCCCCCTCCACCCGCCTCGGGACCGCTCGCCACGGCCCTGGCCGGCCACGGCATCGCGATCGACCCCACCCAGGTCTACTACGACGGCATCTCGCTGGGCGGCGTGGTGGGGACGCAGATCGCCGCCGCAAACCCGCGTTTCTCGCGGGCGGTCCTCGCCGTGGCGGGCGGCACCGTGGTGGACGCGCTCACGAACGCCCCCGCCTTCGACGCGCCGATCGACGCCCTCTTCCTCCAGGCGTTTGGGATCGACCGGGCCCAGATCGCCACGGACCCGGCGGTGGCGGCCCGCTACCTCCAGATCCTCCTCGTGGCGAAATGGGTGCTCGACCCGGCCGAGCCGCTCAACTACGCGGCGCACGTCGGGACGAAGCTCCCGAGCCCGCTCGACGGCGCGCTCGGGCCTCTCGGCTACACGACCACCGCCGCCTTCGGCCAGGTGGCGAACTGCGACGCGGTCATCCCGAACCCGTTCAACCTGCTCCTCTACGAGAACGGGGGCATTCCGTACACGTTCTACGTGGACGACGATCCGATGGGGGCCTGCGTCTCCCACGGCTTCCTGGGCAGCTCGCCTCTGGGGCAGGCCCACGCCGCCCAGTTCCTGGCCGGCGACGACACCGTCCCGCCCTCGCCGTTCCCCGTACCGCAGCTGTGAGGAGGACCGCCATGAAGACGACGATTCGCCTCGCCCTCGCCATCTTCCTGCTCGCGCCCTCCCTCTCGCGGCCGACCGGCTACGACCTGCCCAACATGGGCTCTCGCGATCTCGCCCTGGCCGGCTCCGCCGTGGCCGACCAGGTGGACGCCGCCGCCGCCATCGCGAACCCCTCCGCCCTGGCGCGCCAGCCCGGGTTCGGGCTCTCCTTCTCGGCCGGCTACCTGGACCTCGAGACCACCTGGACCGCCACCACCGGCGACCTCGCTCCCTACTCCCCCGAGACCACCGACTACCACCCCACCCCGCCCCCGGTGCTGGCGGTGAGCTACGGTTTCGAACTCGCCGGCCGGCGGGCCGGCGTGGGCCTCGGCTTCAACGTGATCGGCGGCGGGAACATGTACTGGGCGGACGACTGGGCCGGCCGCGGCCGCATCATCACGGTGGACCGCAAGCTCTACGGCGTCTACCTGACCGCCGGCTACGAGGTGCTGCCGCAGCTCCGGGTGGGCGGCGGCCTCGTCTACGTCCATTCGACCGAGTACCTGAAGCAGGGCATCGAGCCCTACGCGGACGCCTACGGGGAGCTCGACACCAGCGGAGGAGGCGTCGGGTTCGACCTCTCCGCGGAGTGGAGGCCGCTCCCGAGCCTCTCCTTCGGCGCCGACTTCAAGTTCCAGGTGGACCTCTCGCTCGAAGGCGACGGCCACTTCCAGGTTCCCGACGCCCTGAAGCCGTCCCTCCCGGACCAGGGCGCCCGCCACGACCTCACCTACCCGTCCATCCTGCACATGGGCGTGGCCTGGCGCCCTGTGGCGCCGGTCCAGGTCCTCTTCGACTACACCTTCGCCGACTACTCCGTGTACGTGGAGGACCGGTTCGTGGGCGACGCGGGCTTCCTGGCGGTCGTCCCGCGCGACTACGACGACGGCCACACCTTCCGGCTGGGGACGGAGTGGGACGCCACCGCGAGGCTCGTCGTCCGGGCGGGCGTCCTCCGCGACCTCTCGGGCGTCAAGACCGACAACTACTCGCCCACGCTGCCCGACTCGGACAGCTGGGTCCTCTCCGGCGGGCTGGGCTGGCGCTTCTCCCCGGCCCTGACGGCGAACGCGGCCGTCTACCACGCCTGGCGCGACGAGATCGCCAGCACCGGCGCGGACGCCTTCCCGGGCAGCTACCGGACCACGGCGCTCCTCGCCTCGGTGGGCCTCTCCTGGCGCCCCGGGGCCGGCCGGACCGAATAGAGGCGGCCGGGAACCGCAGACCGCGACCGATTCTCACATCGCGCTCGCGGCCATCTCACGCGCCTCCCGTTCCCAGGGGGACCGGGCATCGGCTATCCTCTGCGGTCCTTCCAGGAGCCGCACGTGGGCGTCGAGCAGCTCTCGATCTTCCTCGAGAACAAGTCCGGCGGATTGGCCGACGTCCTCGACGTCATCGCGCGCCACGGGGTGAACATCCGCGCCCTGGCGCTGGCCGACGAGGCCGACTTCGGCATCCTCCGCATCATCGTGGACGACACCGAGAAGGCGCTGGAGGCGCTCCGCAGCGGCGGCTGCGTGGCGCGCCGCACCCAGGTGGTGGCGGTGGAGGTGCCCGACCGCCCGGGCGGGCTCGCCACCGTCCTGCGCTCCCTCAAGGGCAGCGGGATCAACGTCGAGTACATGTACGCCTTCCCCCGGAAGAGCGGGGAGGCGGCCGTGGTGGTCTTCCGCTTCGAGGAGATCGACGAGGCCACGAAGGTCCTCGTGGACGCCGGCGCCCGCGTCCTCGAGGCGAACGAGGTGCACCGCTCCTGACGCGCCGCTTCCAACCCGAACGACCGGAGGAACGCCCGATGACCAAGACGCCGATCCTCGCCCTCCTCGCCGCCGGCACCGCGCTGGTGGCCTCCCCCGCGCTGGCCGCCGGGGAGCCGCCCGTCAAGGTGGGCGCGCTGCTCTCCGTGACGGGCCCGGCCTCCTTCCTGGGCGCCCCCGAGGCCCGGACGCTGGAGATGCTGGTGGAGGAGGCGAACGCCAAGGGCGGCGTGGCCGGACGGAAGATCGAGCTTCTCCTCCGGGACACCGGGGGCAGCCCGGAGAAGGCCCTCTCCCTGGCGAAGCAGCTCATCGACGAGGAGAAGGTCTTCGCCGTCATCGGGCCCTCCACCAGCGGCGAGACCATGGCGGTGAAGCCGGTGGCCGAGGAGTCCGGCACCCTGCTCCTCTCCTGCGCCGCCGCCGAGGCCATCGTGAACCCGCTGGCCAGGTGGGTCTTCAAGACGCCGCAGAAGGACAGCCATGCCGTGGTCCGGATCTTCCAGCAGATGAAGAAGATGGGCATCTCCCGGATCGGCGTCCTCTCCTCCAACACCGGCTTCGGCAAGGCGGGCAAGGACCAGATCGCCAAGCTCGCCCCCGAGCACGGCATCCAGATCCTGGTGGACGAGGTCTACGACAAGGCCGCCACCGACCTCACCGCCGAGGTGACCAAGCTCAAGGCGGCCGGCGTGCAGGCGGTCCTGAACTGGTCGATCGAGCCGGCCCAGTCCATCGTCATCAAGAACGTCCGCCAGATCGGCCTGGCCGTGCCCATCTTCCAGAGCCACGGCTTCGGCAACATCCAGTACGTGAAGGCGGCCGGAGCCGCCGCCGAGGGCGTGATCTTCCCGGCCGGCCGCATCCTGGTGGCGGACAAGCTCCCGGACAAGCACCCGCAGAAGGCCGTCCTGCTCGCCTACGAGAAGGCCTACGAGTCCCGCTACAAGGAGGACGTCTCCACCTTCGGCGGCCACGCCTGGGACGCCTTCCACCTGCTCGTGAACGCCATGCGCACCGGGGGCACCGACCGCGCCAAGGTGCGGGACGCGCTCGAGGCCACCAAGGGCTTCGTGGGCACGGCGGGCGTCTTCGACCTGTCGGCCACCGACCACAACGGGCTCGGCCTCGACGCGTTCGAGATGCTGGTCGTGAAGGACGGCGGCTTCGCCGTCCTGGCGAAATAGGGTCCGCCGGCGGGCGCGGGACCGCCCGGCCCGGGCGGTCCCCCCGACCCCCTCCCGCCCGCCGCCCGGCCCGCGGAGACCATGACGCTCGAGCTCGTCCTCCAGTACCTCGTCGCGGGCCTCACCTACGGCACGATCTACGCGGTCGTCGGCGTCGGCTTCAACATCATCTACAACACCACCGGCATCATCAACTTCGCCCAGGGCGAGTTCGTGATGCTGGGCGGCATGACCGCCGTGACGCTGCACGGCTTCCTGCCGCTGCCCCTCGCCATCGCCGGAGCGGTGCTCGCCACCATGGGGGTGGGCGCCCTCATCGAGGTGACCTTCATCCGCTGGCTCTCCCGGCCCTCCGTCCTGCGGATGATCGTCATCACCATCGGGATCTCCATCCTGGTCCGCGAGGCGGCCCTGCACCTGTGGGGGGAGCAGGTGCGCGCCCTCCCGTACTTCACCGGCGACGAGGTGACCTCCCTCGACCTGGGCGGCGTCCGCTTCTCGCCGCAGGTGCTCTGGAGCCTGGCGGCCTGCATCCTCATCGTGGTGGCGCTGTGGCTCTTCTTCCAGCGCACCCGCCTCGGCCGCCAGATGCGCGCCTGCGCCGCGAACCGCGACGCGGCGGCGCTGTGCGGCATTCCCACCCGCAACCTGGTCACCCTCTCGTTCGTGCTCTCCGCCGGCATCGGCGCCCTGGCCGGCGCGGTGGTCTCGCCCATCACCTACACGCACTACGGGATCGGCAGCGGCCTCGCCATCAAGGGGTTCACCGTGGCCGTGCTGGGCGGCCTGGGCAACAGCTTCGCGGCGGTGGCGGGCGGCCTGCTGGTGGGCGTGCTCGAGTCCTTCTCGGTGTGGCTCCTGCCCGCGGCCTACAAGGACGCCGTGTCGGTGACGGTCTTCCTCGGCATCCTCTTCTTCCGCCCCTCCGGGCTCTTCGGGAGCCGCGAGGTGGCGCGCCTGCGGGCTCATTGATGCTCCGTTCCCGTTACGCGCGGATCGCGCTCCTGGCCCTTTGCCTGGTGGCGGTGCAGCTCGCCACCGAGCTCCTGGGCAAGCCCTTCTTCCTCACCCAGCTCACCATGGCCGCCTACTACACGCTGGTGGCGGTGGGGCTCTCCCTGCTCATGGGCTTCGCCGGGCAGATCTCGCTCGGCCACGCCGCCTTCTTCGCCATCGGCGGCTACACCTCCGCCGCCCTCACCACGGCCGACCTCCGGCCCCTGCGCGGGAACGGGCTCGTCGACCTCCTGGAGAGGACGGGCGTGCTCGTGTCGAGGACCGACGTCTTCGGCGCCGACGTCCTCTCGGTGCACCCCTGGGCCGCCTTCGGCGCGGCCCTGGCCCTGGCCGTGGCGGTGGCCTTCGCCATCGGGATCCCGGTCCTGAAGCTGACCGGCCACTACCTGGCCATGGCCACCCTGGGCTTCGGGATCATCGTCCACAGCATCCTGCTCGGGACGAGCGCGCTGGGCGCGGCCGACGGCCTGGGGAGCGTGCCGCCCTTCCCCGTCCTGCCGGGCCTGGCGGTGGGAGGCGGCCGGGCGGCACGGATCGAGAATTACTACGTGGCCTGGGGGCTCGTGGCCGTGGCCATGCTCCTGCTCGGCAACCTGGTCCGCTCTCGGGTGGGCCGGTCGCTCAGGGCCATCCACGGCGCGGAGGACGCCGCCGCCTCGATGGGGATCGACGTGGCTCGCACCAAGCTCCTCACCTTCGTCCTCTCCGCGGCGCTCGCCGCGGTGGGCGGCGTGTTCCTGACCCACTACACCGCCACCATCGGGCCGGGCGAGGCGTCGGTGATGAAGTCGGTGCGCGCCGTCGCCATCGTGGCGGTGGGCGGGATGGGGAGCCTGTGGGGCACGCTGGTGACGAGCGGGGTCCTGACCTTCCTCTCCCTGCGCGGGGCCTTCGGGACGCTCGACGACGCCGTCTTCGGCGGGATCCTGCTCTTCGTCATGCTCTTCTCGCCGGACGGCATCGTCCGGCTCGACCTGCGCGGCGCCCTGCGCGCCGTCCGCGACCGGGTGGTGCGGTCCGGGGAGGTCGCCTGAGCGAGCCGGCGCTGCTCGAGGTCCGGGGCCTCTTCAAGCGGTTCGGCGGCGTCCAGGCCGTCCGGGACGTCGCCTTCCGCGTGGCACCGCACGCCATCAAGGCCATCATCGGCCCGAACGGCGCGGGCAAGACCACCCTCTTCCACCTGCTCTCCGGCGTCCTCTCCCCCGACGCCGGCGAGGTCCGCTTCAAGGGCGAGCCCATCCAGGGCCGGCCCACGCACCGGATCGCCGGGCGCGGCATCTCGCGGACGTTCCAGCACATCCGGCTCTTCTCCCGCATGACCGCGCTCGAGAACGTGATGGTGGGCTGCCACGTGCGGAGCCAGGCCGGGTTCCTGGCCGGGATGTTCCACCTGCCCCGGACCTGGCGCGAGGAGCGCGAGATCGAGCGGCGCGCCCGCGAGGCGATGGACTTCGCCGGGGTGCTTCCGCTCGCCGACCAGGAGGCCACCAGCCTGTCCTACGGCCAGCAGCGCTCGGTGGAGCTGGCCCGGGCGCTGGCGGCCGAGCCGGAGCTCCTCCTGCTCGACGAGCCGGCCGCCGGCCTCAACATGCGCGAGACCGCCGAGCTGGCCGCGCTGCTCGTGCGGATCCGCGAGCGCGGCGTGACCCTGCTCGTGGTCGAGCACGACATGTCGCTCGTCATGAACGTCTCGGACGAGGTGGTGGTGCTCTCCTACGGCGAGAAGATCGCCGACGCCCCGCCGGTGGAGGTGCAGCGGAACCCCGAGGTGATCCGCGTCTACCTGGGGGACGAGGAGGACGATGCTCCGGCTCCGTAACGTCGAGGCCGGCTACGGCTCGCTGACGGTGCTCCGTCGGGTCACCCTGCACGTGAGCCCCGGGGAGGTCGTCGCCATCCTGGGCGCGAACGGGGCGGGGAAGACCACGCTGCTCCGGACCGTGGCCGGTCTGGTCCGGGCGCGGTCGGGCGAGATCCTCTTCCAGTCCCGGGACGTCCGGCGCCTTCCCCCGGAGCGGACCGTGGCGCTCGGCTGCTCGATGGTCCCCGAGGGCCGGCAGGTCTTCGCCGACATGCCGGTCCGCGAGAACCTCCTGCTCGGGGCGCACGTGCAGTACGCCCGGGGCCGCCGGGCCGAGGTGGAGGAGG
>DATIUR010000389.1:0-11047 GCA_035466675.1 Anaeromyxobacteraceae bacterium
CCCCAGCGTCTGCCAGTTCTTCTCGGTCGACCACGGCCCGCTCATCGACCTCTACGAGAAGGCGCGCCGGGTGAAGGGGGTGAAGCACCTCTTCGTCGGCTCCGGTGTCCGCTACGACCTCGCCCAGGCCGATCGGAAGAACGGGGAGCGCTACCTCCGCTCGCTCGTCCAGAACCACGTCTCCGGCCAGCTCAAGGTGGCGCCCGAGCACGTCTGCGCGCCGGTGCTCCGGCTCATGAAGAAGCCGGGGGTCGAGAGCTTCGAGCGGTTCCGGAAGGACTTCGCGCGCCTGTCCCGGGAGGCGGGGAAGGAGCAGTACCTCGTCCCCTACTTCATCTCCTCCCACCCGGGCTCCTCGCTGGAGGAGGCGGTGGAGCTCATGGAGTACCTCCAGCGGAACCGCTGGAAGCCGCAGCAGGTGCAGGACTTCGTGCCGACGCCCATGACGCTCGCCTCGGACATGCACTGGTGCGGCCTCCACCCGATGACCGGCGAGCCGGTCCACGTCACGCGGGACCTCGCGGAGAAGCGGATGCAGAAGGCGCTGCTCCGGTGGGGCGATCCGGCCAACCGGCCGCTGGTGGAGAAGGCGCTGCGGCGGACGGGGCGCCTCCGTCCGGGGGAGAGGCTCGGGCCGGGGATGCGGCCGGCTCGCCCGCGCCGCGGGCTTCCCCGCCGGCGGCCGCTGCGCTAGCCTCTGCGCCCCCCATGAACGAAGCCGAGCGCCACGCGCGGCACGACCACCTGGTCCTGGCGGACCGCCGCCACCTCTGGCACCCGTTCACCCAGATGCAGGACTGGGTGGCCGAGGAACCGGTGGTCATCGACTCGGCCGAGGGCGTCTACCTGGTGGACACGCTGGGGAACCGCTACCTGGACGGCGTCTCGTCCCTCTGGAGCAACGTGCACGGCCACCGGGTGAAGGAGATCGACGCCGCCGTGCGGGCCCAGCTCGACCGGGTGGCCCACACCACCCTGCTCGGTCTCGCCTCCACGGCCTCGATCGAGTGCGCCGAGGAGCTGGCGCGGTGGGCGCCGCCCGGGCTCGGCCGCATCTTCTTCTCCGACTCCGGGGCCACCGCCGTCGAGATCGCCCTCAAGATGGCCTTCCAGCACCACGCGCTCCGCGGGGACGAGGCCCGCAAGGAGTTCGTGGCGCTGGTGGGCGGCTACCACGGCGACACCGTCGGCTCGGTCTCGCTCGGGGGGATGGACCTCTTCCACCGGATCTTCCGGCCGTTGCTCTTCGACGTCCACCACGCGCCGCAGCCGTACTGCTACCGGTGCCCGCTGGGGAAGACCTGGCCGGACTGCGCCATGGCCTGCGCCGACGAGGTGGAGCGGATCTTCGAGCGGCGGCCGGGCAAGGTCGCCGCCCTCGTGATCGAGCCGGTCATGCAGGGCGCCGACGGGATGATCGCGCAGCCGCCCGGCTACGTCCGGCGCATGCGGGAGATCTGCGACCGGCACGGGGCGCTGCTCGTGTGCGACGAGGTGGCCACCGGCTTCGGCCGGACCGGCACCATGTTCGCGGTGGAGCAGGAGGGCGTGGTCCCCGACCTCATGACCGTGGCCAAGGGGATCACCGGCGGCTACCTGCCGCTCGCGGCCACGCTCGTCACCGACGTGGTCTTCTCCTCCTTTCTCGGGCCGTACGAGTCGAAGCGGACCTTCTTCCACGGCCACACCTACACCGGGAACCCGCTCGCCTGCGCGGCGGCCACCGCCTCGATGCGGCTCTTCCGGGAGCGCCGCCTGCTCGAGGAGCTTCCCGCCAGGGTGGAGGCGCTCCGGCGCGCGCTCGAGCCGGCCCGCGGGATGGCCCACGTGGGCGAGGTCCGGCAGCGCGGCCTGATGGTGGGCATCGAGCTGGTGCGGGACCGCGCCACCCGGGAGGAGTACGCCTTCGAGCTGCGGGCCGGGCACCGGGTGATCCTGGAGGCGCGCCGGATGGGGGCCATCCTCCGGCCGCTCGGGAACGTGGTGGTGCTCATGCCGCCGCTGGCCATGAGCGAGGGCGAGCTGCAGCAGCTCGCCGGCATCACGCTCGCCTGCATCGAGAAGGTCACCGCCGGGCTCTGAGCCGGAGAGGACGTGCGCGGTCTCTTCGTCACCGGAACCGACACGGGCGTGGGCAAGACCGAGGTCGCCTGCGCGCTCCTCCGCGCGGCGCGCGCGCGGGGCCTCGACGCGGTGGGCATGAAGCCGGCCCAGTCCGGCGCCGGCCCGGGCGAGGTCTCGGACGCGGAGCGGCTGCTCGAGGCCTCGGGGCGGGTGGAGCCCTTCGCGGCGGTCTGCCCCTACGAGCTCGAGGCCCCGCTCGCGCCGGCGGTGGCGGCGCGGCTGGAGGGCCGGACCGTGTCCCTGGACGCGATCGTCTCGGCCGCGCGCGCGCTCGCCTCCCGGCACGCGGCGGTCGTGGTGGAGGGGGCGGGCGGGCTGCTCGTGCCGCTCTCGGAGGACGCGACCTACGCCGATCTGGCGGCGGCCCTGGGCCTGCCGGTGCTGGTGGTGGCCCGGGCCGGGCTCGGGACGCTCAACCACACCGCGCTCACCTGCGAGGCGCTCGGCCGGCGCGGCCTGGCCGTGGCGGGCGTGGTGCTGAACCGCACCGTCCCGGTGGACGATCCGTCCGTGCCCCACAACGCCGCCGAGATCGAGCGGATGACCGGGGCGCGCGTGCTCGCGGTCCTGCCGCACGAGCCCGATATCGCGGCGCGCGAGCGGAAGCTCGATGCGATCCTGGGACGGGAAGTCCAGTTTTAGGCGCGCGGAGCGAAAAATGGATCGCGCGCCGGATCGATCCTAGAGATCGCCGACGTGTCGGGCGTGGTCGTCGATCTCACCCTGGTATCGCAGGCGCGCAGGATCCTGGCGGGCGTTCTGTCCCGGCGCGGGCTCGGGTTCTTCCTCGCCGGGAGCCCCCGCTCTCCCCGGCTCGACGCCCGCCGCATCGCCTGGGTGGTCGAGTCGGCCCGGCGCCGCGTCAGCCGGCGGGCGCGCCGCGACCCGAACGCCCTCTCCCGGACGCGGCGCGTGATCCGCCGCGAGCTCATCCGCCGCGTGGCCGAGGCCATGCTGCAGGCCGGCCTGTAGGGGAAAGGCCCATGCCGCTCCTCCGCGCCCTCTCCCGCCTCCTCGCCGGCCCGCACCGGTCGGGTCCGGGCGGCGGCCGCGCCGGAGCGCCGCCGGTGGAGCGGCGGCGCCCCAGCTCCTGCGCCTACCACGTCGACCCGCTGGGCGACCGGCTGGAAGGGTACGACGCCGGACGGCGGGTGGCGTGGGTGGTGTGGCTGGAGCGGTAGGGCCACCGGTCCGGATTCCTCGTCCGGCGGCCGTATCCGAAGCGGCGCGGACGAGCCCAGCCCCGCGCGCTTGCTCGCCGGGGCGCGGATCGTCGCCGACGAAGCCGGTATCGTCTCCCCGCGCCCGCAACCCCTGCGGCAACGCAAACCAGCCGAGCGCTCCCCTCGGGAGGCCACGGCTGGACATTCGTTGCACCGCGGTTGCCAGGGAACCGGCAGGCCCTCGCCACGGCTCGCTGCGCGCCGCGGGCCCGGGCCCGCCGCGCCGAGGGGCCGGTGCCCTGGTTGCAGCCCATGGCGCGCTTCATCGCGCGACAAAGTCCTCTACACGGTGCGTGTGAAGTGATCTGCGCGTGCCCGATGGGAACCGTGTTCCTGAAGGTGGTACCGTAACTGCAGGGGCTTCGGTGTTGCGTTCCTGCGCCAACTGCGAGACCACGAACCTCTTCGGGGGCCGGAAGTACTCCGGCCGTCGGTACTGCTCGAAGGAGTGCGAGGACTGGGTCCGCCACCCGGGTTTCTGCGACGCTTGCCTGCGGGCAGCCACCGACGAGACTTCCGGGGGTACCTTCACGTTCAGTGGCGCCGGAACCCGCCTGGCGTTCCGGCCACATGCGGCTCGTACCTCCAGACGTTGGTCTTCGCGCTGCTGCTCGTCCCGATCGTCCCGTATGGCCGGTACCGAGCCAGGTGGGTCACGCCAAGACGCTTCCTCAGCCGGCGACTCCGCACCGGACTCTTCGGAATGCCGCCTTGAGTACCACGCTACACGGCCCGGGACGCGGGCTGGGTCGTGAGCCGCTGCCCCTACTCCGCCTTCCCCTGGCTCTTCGAGACGAAGCGGAGCCGCAGGTCGGTGAGGAGGTTCTCCAGGAACTTCTCCTCCTCGGGCGTGAGGTTGCCCTTCGTCTTCTCGCGGAGCATCGAGAGGATGTCGATGGTCTGCTGGGCGAGGGACAGGTTCACGGGGAGCAGCTCGCCCGTCTCCGGGTGCGGCGCGTCGCCCAGGTGGATGAAGGCCGACGAGCCGAGCGAGAGGACGAACGTGTAGAAGTCGATGGCCTGCTTCGGTTCCGCCATGGCGTCCTCCGGCCCGGCAGGTTAGTCGAAATCGAAGGCGATCCGCTCCGCCGCGTAGCCCCGCTGGACGAGCAGCACCAGCCGCCCGGAGCGCCGCGCCCGGGCCGCCGCGCGCCGGAAGGCCGCCAGGCTCGCCACCTCGGTGGAGTTCACCTCGCGGACGAGGTCGCCGGGGGCGATCGCCACGCGGGCCGCCGGCGAGCCGCGGGCCACCGTCTTCACCGCCAGAAGAGAGCCGCCGTGCACGGCCTCCTCGGCCACGCGGATGCCGACCCGCCGCTCCACCAGCGCCTCGGCCTCTTCCGGGCGGAGCTCCACCGCCTTCGGCGAGGCGGTCACCTTCGCCTCGCCGCGCTCGAGATCGATCCGCGCCACCGCGCCGATGGCGAGGTCCCGCACCCGGAACCGGAACTCCTCCGCCGTCTCCACCGCCTGGCCGTCCACGCCGCGCACCAGGTCTCCGCGGCGGACGCCGGCCCGGTCGGCGGGCGAGCCCGGGTCGACGGCGACGACCACGACGCCCCCGCTCCGGCCCGGGCGGGCGCCCTCCTGGGCGGGCAGGTCGCCCACGGAGAGCCCCAGGTACCCCTCGCGCACCTCGCCGTGGGCGATCAGGTCCTCGGCGATCCGCCGCGCCCGGTCGATGGGGATGGCGAAGCCGATGCCGGCGCTCCGCTCGCCGATGATGGCGGTGTTGATGCCGACGAGCCGCCCGTCGATGTCGAGCAGCGGCCCGCCGGAGTTGCCGGGGTTGATGGAGGCGTCGGTCTGGACGAAGTCGAACAGCGTCCGGTTCCCGGCCGGGAAGTTCCGGTGGACGGCGGAGACGACGCCGGTGGTGACCGTGTGCGAGAGCCCGAAGGGGTTCCCGATGGCGATGACCGTCTCGCCGATGAGCAGGTCGTCGGATCGCCCCATGGGGATGAAGGGCAGCCGCTCCGGCGCGTCCAGCTTCAGCACGGCCAGGTCGGTGGACGGGTCGGTCCCCACCACCCGGGCGAGCAGCTCGCGCCCGTCGAGGAGCCCGATCCGGAACCGGGTCCCGCGCTCGATCACGTGGCCGTTGGTGAGGACGTACCCGTCCGGCGACACGATCACGCCCGAGCCGAGCGAGGTGACGGCGTACCCCTTCCTCGTGCGCGGGCGTCCGAAGAAATCCTCGAAGAGCCGCTCGCCCATGGTCTGGGCGCGGGAGGGCTCGCGGATCCGGACCAGCTCCTCCGCCGCCACGTTCACGACGGCGGCACGGACGCGCTCCACCGCGGCCACCACCGGCGTGCGCCGGTTCGGGCTCGCCCGCTCCTCGGCGCGCGGCAGGGCCGTCTGGGCCGGGGCGCCGGGGGCGAGGAGGAGCCCGCCCGCGGCCGCGAGGAGCCGGAGGGAGCGCACCGGGTCCCCGCTAGGCGGGCTCGTCCGCCTCGTCGTCCTCGTCCGGGGCCGCGTGCTCGATGGACGCCTCGACGGGCATCGCATCGTCCGCGAGGTCGGGGAGCGACTTGAGGTGCCGCTCGTAGTCCTTCTCGTCGAGCAGGCCCTTCCGGAGGTAGCGGACCGCGACGCGCTTGTCGACGACCTTGTTCTCGGGCTGATCGGCCATGGAGCCTCTGCGGGAGCGGGGGGGCGGGGGAACATATGACTCGCCTTGCGGGTGCGTCAAGCGCGTGCTACCGGTCTCGCCATGCCCGAGTCGAGCGGCGAGACGCGCGCCGGGCGCCTGGCACGGCTCTCGGGGCTGTACGCGATCGTGGGCCGCCCGGACCCGGTCGAGCAGGCCCGCGCCGCCCTGGCCGGAGGCGCGCGCGTCGTCCAGGTGCGCCTGAAGGACCGGCCCGCGGGCGAGGTGCTGGAGGTCGCCCGGCGGACGGTGGCGCTCGCCCGCGGCCGGGCCCTCGTCCTGGTGAACGACCGGGCCGACCTGGCCCTCCTCGCCGGGGCGGACGGGGTCCACGTCGGCGACGACGACCTGCCGCCCGCCGAGGCGCGACGCCTGCTCGGCCCGGATCGCCTGGTGGGCCGCACCACACGCACCCTGGCGGAGGCCCGGGCGGCCCTGGCGGAGGGCGCGGACCACGTCGGCTTCGGCCCCGTGTTCGGCACCCGCTCCAAGGAGCTGGCCGTCCCGCCCCGCGGGCTCGCTGCGCTGCGGGAGGTCTGCGCCGCGCTCTCCGCGCCGGTGGTGGCCATCGGCGGCATCACGGAGGAGAACGTGGCCGGCGTCGCCGAGGCGGGAGCCGCCTGCGCCGCCGTGATCGACGACCTGTTCGGGCGGGGGGACCCGGAGCCTCGAGCCCGGATCCTCTCGGCCGGGTTCGAGGAGGGAAGGGGGAGGCGAAGGTGAGCCGGCCGCGGATCGGACTCACCCTCGATCGCGACGACGCCCGCCGCGTCTACGAGCTCAAGCGCGCCTACGTGGATGCGGTGCTCGCCGCGGGCGGGCTCCCGGTGCTGCTCCCCCACGAACGCGACGCCGCCGGCGCCTACCTGGCCCTGCTCGACGCGCTGGTCGTCACCGGCGGCGCGTTCGACGTGCCGCCCGAGCTGTACGGCGAGGCGGCGCGGCCGACCTGCGGGCCGACCCGCCCCGAGCGGACCGCCTTCGAGAAGGACCTGCTCGAGGCGGCGCTGGCCGAGCGGCTGCCGGTGCTGGGCGTGTGCGGCGGAATGCAGCTCATGAACGTGGTCCGCGGCGGGACGCTCCACCAGGACCTCCCGGCCGACCTGGGGATCGAGGGGCACGAGCAGCCGCCGCCCAAGGACGTGCCCAGCCATCCCGTGGAGGTGGCCGCCGGCACGCAGCTCGCCGCGGTGGTCGGGTCGGGCCGCCTCCCCGTGAACTCGACGCACCACCAGGCCATCCGGGATCCGGGCGCGGGCGTGCTCGTCTCGGCGCGCGCGCCCGACGGCGTGATCGAGGCGATCGAGATCCCCGACCTGCCCTTCGCCGTCGGCGTCCAGTGGCATCCCGAGGCGGTGCTGGCGCACGAGCCGCGCCACGCCGCGCTCTACCGCGCCCTGGTGGACGCCGCCCGGGACCTCAGGCGATGAGCGCCCCGCCGGCCGGGCGCCCGCGGGTCCTGGTGGTGGCCGGGCTCGACCCCACCGGCGGTGCGGGGCTGGTGGCCGATCTCGAGGCGGCGCGCGCGGTCGGCGCCGACGCGTTCCTGGTCGCCTCCGCGCTCACCGCCCAGGGACCGAGGGGCGCCCGCGGGTTCGAGCCCGCCGGGGAGGGGATGGTGCTCGCCCAGATCGACGCGCTCCTCGACGGCGCGGGCCCGCGCGAGCGCCCCCGCGCGGTGAAGACCGGCATGCTCGGCACCGCGGGAGTGGCCCGCGCGCTGGCGCGGCGGCTCTCGGAGCCCCCGCTCGCTCGCGCGCCGCTCGTCGTCGATCCGGTGCTGGCGGCCTCGTCGGGCGCCGTCCTCTTCGACCCGGGAGGCGCCGGCGCCGCAGCCGCGCTGGCCCCGCTCCTCGCCCGGGCCCGGCTCGCGACGCCCAACCTGCCGGAGCTCGAGGCGCTCACCGGGCGCGACGTCTCGAGCGACGAGGGCGCGATCCGGGCCGCCCGCGAGCTGCCGGCCCGGGCGGTGCTGGTGAAGGGCGGGCACCGGGCCGGCGCGCCGGTGGACCTGCTCGTGGAGGGGCGGCGGGTGACCCGCTTCCCGGGACGCCGGCGGCGCGGCACGGCGAGGGGAACCGGCTGCCGGCTCGCCTCGGCCATCGCCGGGATGCTCGCCCGGAGCGCGAACCTGGAGGAGGCGATCCGGGCGGCGAAGCGGGGGGTGGAGCGGTACCTGGATCGGGCGCCGTAGTCGCTACCGCGAGGGCGGCCCCCAGACGCGGACGGCGCGCCCCGGCGCGACGGCGGCCGGGACGGGCGTGCGGGAGGCGACCGCGGCGACCGCGGCCGCGAGCGCGCCCGAGGCGCGGGTGGGCAGGGCGCCCCCGTCGGCGCGCACCAGCCGGGCCGCCGCGCTCCGGACCAGGGTGGCGGCGGCCTCCGAGCCCTCCACGGCGGGAATGACCACGATGGAGAGGAGCCTCGCGATCTCCGCGTCGCCGAGGCGCTGGCAGTACAGGTCGACCTCGCCTGCGGGTGCTTCGCCGCGTCCTTCGATCTCGCCCACGTCCGTCCCTCCCCGGGGGCTCGCCGTCAGGCCGCGCCCTCGCGCTTCATCTCGGCGAAGAAGGTGGTGGTCCGGAAGAAGACCAGGTCCACCACGCCGGTCGGCCCCTGCCGCTGCTTCGCGATGATGAGCTGGACCTGCTGGGTGTCGCCCATGGCCGTGCCGCCCTGGGCCTCCTTCGAGTCGTCCTCGTTCCGGTGGAGGAAGAGCACCACGTCGGCGTCCTGCTCGATGGCGCCCGACTCGCGGAGATCGGAGAGCAGCGGCGCCTCGCCCTTGCGCTTCTCCACGCCCCGGTTGAGCTGGGAGAGGGCCAGCACCGGAACCTCCAGCTCCTTGGCGAGCGACTTGAGCGACCGGCTGATGGTGGCGATCTCCTGCTCGCGGGAGTGGCCGGCCCGCTCGCTCGGGGCGTGCATGAGCTGGAGGTAGTCCACCACCACCAGGTCGAGCCCGCCGTTCTCGCGCCGGAGCTTGCGGCACTTGGAGCGCAGCTCCACCGGCGTGAGGACGAAGGTGTCGTCCAGCCAGATGGAGGCGCCGCCGATCCGGTCGGCCTGGGTGGCGATCTTGTCCCAGTCGTACTTCTGGAGCTGCCCCTGGGTGAGGCGCCGCCAGTCGAGCTTCGCCTCGGCCGCCAGCATGCGGAGCGCCAGCTGCTCGGAGGGCATCTCGAGCGAGAAGAAGGCCACCTTCTTGCGGTGCCGGGTGGCGGCGTGGATGGCCACGTTGAGGGCGAGCGCGGTCTTGCCCACCGAGGGGCGCGCCGCCAGGATGACGAGCGAGCCCGGCTGCAGCCCGAGCGTGCTCCGGTCGAGCGAGGCGATGCCGGTCGGCACGCCGGTGATGGGCGAGAGGCCGGCGGCCACCCGCTTCTGCACCGCCTCGAGGTTCTCGAGCGCCCGCATCACCGGCTCGGCCACCGGCTTGAGCGTGTCGATGCCGGGGCCCTGCCCGGCCCCGAAGACCTGCTGCTGGGCCTCGTCGAGGAAGCCCTGCACGTTCGCGCCGGCCTCGTACCCCTGGTCCACCACCCGCTGGGCGGTGAGCATCATCTGGCGCAGGCGCCCGAGGTCCAGGATCACCCGCGCGTAGTGGCCCACGTTCGCGCTCGTGCCGATCCCGCGGGCCAGCGCGAACGGCAGGTCGCGCGGCACCGGCCCGCCCAGGAGCCCCTTCGCGTCGAGGCGCTGCTGGACGATGACCGGGTCGATGGTCTTCGACTCCCGGGCCAGCTCCTCGCAGGTGGCGTACAGGTGCTGGTGCGCGCCCAGGTAGAAGTCTCCCGACCGGACCAGGGCCGCCACCTGGTCGAAGGCGGTCTCCTCGATCAGGATCGCGCCCAGCACCGCCTGCTCCGCCTCCACGCTGTGCGGGAGGTCGCGCGCGCCCGGGAGCGGTGCGACGGGCCTTCGGGCGGGGTCCTGTTCGACCATCGAGGCGCCGGACATTAGCAGTCGCCCCTGACCGGATCACCGTGGATGATCGGTGGAAATGCCACGAGATCGCAGGGGAAATCGATGTGGACGGGCCGTGAATTCCGCGTGGGCGGATCGTGGACGGCAGGGTCCGCCGGGGGGGCGCGACCGGACCCGCTCCGCCTTCGGGGGTCCCGGAGCGGGACCGGATTCTTGAACCCGGGAGGGTCTTCGTCGGAGAGTGGAAGGATGAACGCAAAGCCACGGATCGCCGCCGCCGCGCTCGCCCTCCTCGGACTCTCCGCCTGCGCCGAGCTGGCCCAGGTCGCGAAGGCCGCCCTGCAGCCGCCGCACCTCACCTTCGAGTCGGCCACGGTCGAGGCGCTCGACCTGGAGGGCGCCACCGTCGCCTTCCGGTGGAGGGTCGAGAACCCGAACGGCTTCGGCCTCGACCTGGCCAGGCTCGGCTACCGGATCGACATCGAGAACCGGCGGGTGGTGGACGGCGAGCTGCCGTCCGGCCTCAAGATCCCCGCGAACGGGGCGGCGCCGCTCGCCTTCCCGCTCCGGGTGCGGTGGGCCGACGTGGCGGGCTTCGCCGCGATCGTGTCGAGGCGCGACGAGATCGCCTACCGGCTCTCGGGCACGGTCGGCCTCCGCTCGCCCGTGGGCGTGCTGGACGTGCCGCTCTCGCACGAGGGGCGGCTCCCGCTGCCCAAGCTCCCGGGCTTCTCCCTGGACGGCATCTCGATCCGCTCCGCCTCGCTCTCGGAGATCGCGCTCGACGTGAAGCTCAAGGTGTCGAACCCGAACCGCTTCCCGGTCCCGGCCGGGAGCCTCGACTACGCCCTCGAGGTCGGGGGCTCCGCGGTGGCGCGCGCCGACGGGAAGGCGCTCTCCCCGGTCGCCGCCGGATCGAGCACCGTGGTGGCGATCCCGGTGCGCCTCTCGCTCCTCGGGGCGGGGATGGCGGCGTCGCAGATCGCGGCCGGGAACCCGGTGGACGTGGCGCTCACCGGCAACGCCCGGATCGCGGGCATCCCGCTTCCGCTGGAGCTGCGGACGCGCCTGCGGCCGATGCGCTGACCTCGGGGCGACCGGGCCTCCCCGGAAAAACAAG
>DATIUR010000390.1:0-6669 GCA_035466675.1 Anaeromyxobacteraceae bacterium
ACGGCCGCGCCCTCCGACCCGCTCGAGCTGCTCTGGAGCCACCGCCTGCACTTCTCCGGAGGCGAGCCGCTCGTCACCATCCGCATCATGGAGGGACAGGACGAGATCGTCTTCCGTCCTCGCGGCCGCGCGCGTGTCTCGCTGCGCGGGGGGGGGACCCTCGCGCTCGACGCCGGGGCGCGCGTCCGGGTCCGCGCCCGGGAGGCGTGGCCGGCCTCCCTGGCCTTCGCCCCGCTCCTGCTCGACGCCGACGCGGACGACCGCGCCCAGCTCGACGCCGGCCGGCGTCGCTGGGAGGAGCGCGGCGTCCGGGTGCGGTCGCGCGTGACCGGAGGCGTCTACGGGATCGCGGGGAGGGTGGTGGACAACCGGCGGGAGCTGCTCCTGGCCGCGGACGGCGACGGCAGCGAGGCGGCGGCACGCGAGTCGGCCGAGTCGATCCGCGCCCTGGCCGGCTGGCGGCCGGCGCTCCACGCCGAGCTGCTCGCCCCGCCGGCGGGGAAGCTCGACCTGACGGGCGACGGGGACCGGCTGCTGGGGACGGCCGACACCGTCCTCTCGGTGGAGGTGGAGGGGGACGCCGGCCTGGTGGTGGAGCGCGTCGAGCACGAGGCCGCCCCGTCGGTGCGGGTGCGGGCGGACCGCGCCTACGGCGGCCGCCTCTTCGTCACCCTCGACGCGCGGGGGCGGCTGGCGGCGGTGCACGGGGTGACCCTGGAGGCCCTGCTGCGCGGCCTGGTGCCGAGCGAGATGCCCGCCTCGGTCCACGTCGAGGCGCTCAAGGCCCAGGCCGTCACGGCCCGCTCGAACGTCCTCGCCCAGATCGGCCAGCGCCACGCCACCGACCCGTACCTGCTCTGCCCCGAGGTCCACTGCCAGGCCTACCACGGCGAGGGGGCGCACACCGCCCGGACGGACGCCGCGGTGGAGGCCACCCGGGGGGAGGCGCTCTTCCGCAGGCAGGACCGCACCCTGGTGGACGCCGTCTACTCGGCGATGTGCGGCGGCCACGGCGAGGACAACGACATGGTCTGGGGAAACGCGCCCGACCCGAGCCTGCGCGGCCGGCCCGACCTCCCGCCCGCGGCGGTCGCCGCCCTGGAGCGCGGCCTGCGCGACGAGGAGCGCCTGCGCCCGTTCCTGGCCCGGCCGCCGGCCGCCTGGTGCGCCCTGCCTCGCGGCGGGCGGCCCGACCGGTTCCGCTGGGAGAGGCGCCTCGGCGCGGCGGAGCGGGAGCGGTTCGGCGGGGCGCTCGGCGTGGGGACGATCGCATCGATCGAGGTGCGGTCCCGGGGAGTCTCCGGCCGGGCCCGCCTGGTCCGGATCGCCGGCAGGGACGGCGAGGCGGAGGTGGCGGGGGAGCTGCGCATCCGCCGCGCCCTCGGGAACCTGCCCTCGTCCATGTTCGTGGTGGACCGCGAGGACCAGGACCTGCTCCTGCGGGGCGGCGGCTGGGGCCACGGCGCCGGGATGTGCCAGTGGGGCGCCGTGGGCCGTGCCGCCGCCGGCCAGGGCTACCGCGAGATCCTGGGCGCCTACTACGGCGGGGCGGAGGTCGCCAGGATCTACTGACGCGGCGAGCCGTCCGGCCCGGGATCGCCCGGGGAGGGGCGGGCCGAGGGGCCGGGCGCATCGCGCCGGTCGAGGTGGAGCGGCCGGCGCGGTGCCCGGCGGCGCAGCGGGAAGAGCGCCACCGCGGCGGTGACGAAGGCCACCAGGGCGACGAGCGCCCAGAGCAGGGCGAACCGCTGCCGGAGGAGGGCCTCGGCGGGGTCGAGTCCCCGGGAGCCGTGCCACAGATCGAGCGCGTGCCAGACCATGTAACCCCCGCCCGCCGCGAGCAGGACGGCCCGGAGGAAGAGGCGCGGGCGGGAGACGCGCATCCCGCCCTCATAACGCCGCGAGCGCGCCCCGCCGCCGGGGGCGCGGCACTAGGCCTTGGCCTTGGCCTCGGCGAACCGGGACAGCGCGGAGGCGGGCTGGGTCGCCGGGGGAGGGATCTCCTCGGTGGCCCGCCGTCCGATGGTGGCCCGGACGAAGTCGCGGTTCGAGCGCGCAATGACGTCGAGGTTGACGTGCGCCGGGCAGACCGCCTCGCACTCGCCGATGGAGGTGCAGTGGCCGAACCCCTCGATCCGGGCCTGCTCGAGCATGGAGATGGCGCGGATGCGCCGCTCCGGCTGGCCCTGGGGCAGGTAGCCCAGGTGCGAGATCTTGGCGCTCGTGAAGAGCGCCGCCGAGGCGTTCGGGCACGAGGCCACGCAGGCGCCGCAGCCGATGCAGGCGGCCGCCTCCATGGCCAGGTCCGCCTCGGTCTTCGGGACCAGGATCTGGTTCGCCTCGGCGGCGCTGCCGGTGCGGACCGAGATGAACCCGCCCGCGGCGATGATCCGGTCGAAGGCGGTCCGGTCCACCACCAGGTCGCGCAGGACCGGGAAGGCCTTGGCGCGCCACGGCTCGAGCCGGAGCACGTCGCCGTCCTTGAAGTGGCGCATGTGCGTCTGGCACACGGTGGCGTTCTGGAGCGGGCCGTGCGCCTGCCCGTTCACCAGGAACCCGCACATGCCGCAGATGCCCTCGCGGCAGTCGGAGTCGAAGGCCACCGGGTCCTTGCCCTGCGCGACGAGCCGCTGGTTCAGCACGTCGAGCATCTCCAGGAAGGACATGTGCTCGCTCACGTCCGGCACCTCGTACCGCTCGAAGTGGCCGGGCGCGCTCGGGCCCTTCTGCCGCCAGATGTCTAGGACGATTCTCACTTGTAGCTCCGCGTGGCGAGGTGGACGTACTCGAACTCGAGGGGCTCCTTGTGGAGGGTCGGGGTCTCGCCGACACCCTTCGACTCCCAGGCCGCCACGTACGCGAACTCCTTGTCGTTTCGCTGCGCCTCGCCCTCCGGCGTCTGGTACTCGACCCGGAAGTGCCCGCCGCACGACTCGTTGCGGTGGAGGGCGTCGAAGACGAGCAGCTCGGCGAACTCGAAGAAGTCGGCCACCCGGGCGGCCCGCTCGAGCTCCTGGTTCAGCTCCTCGCCCGACCCGGTGACCCGCAGCTCCTTCCAGTACTTCTCGCGCAGGTCCGGGATCACCTTGAGCGCGTGGGTGAGGCTCTCCTTCGAGCGCGCCATCCCGCAGTCGTTCCACAGGAGGTTGCCGAGCTCGCGGTGGAGCTCGTCGGCGCTCTTGGTCCCACCCACCGAGAGAAGACGCTTCGTGCGCTCGACCACCTCCCGCTCCGCGTCCTTCACCGCGGGGTGGTTCGCGTCGATCTTGGCCATCCCGCCGCTCGCCAGGTAGTGGCCGACGGTGTAGGGGAGGATGAAGTAGCCGTCGGCGAGCCCCTGCATGAGCGCGCTCGCGCCGAGGCGGTTCGCGCCGTGGTCGGAGAAGTTGGCCTCGCCGCCCACGAACAGGCCGGGGAGGTTCGACATGAGGTCGTAGTCCACCCACAGGCCGCCCATGGCGTAGTGGACGGCCGGGTAGATCCGCATGGGAGCCACGTGCGGATCGTCGCCGGTGATCCGCTCGTACATCTCGAAGAGGTTCCCGTACCGCTCGTCCAGCACCTTGCGGCCGAGCCGCTTGAAGGCGTCCCGGAAGTCGAGGTAGACGCCCAGCCCGCCCGGACCGACCCCGCGGCCCTCGTCGCAGACGTTCTTGGCCTGCCGCGAGGAGACGTCGCGCGGGGCCAGGTTGCCGTAGGTCGGGTAGATCCGCTCCAGGTAGTAGTCGCGATCCTCCTCGGGGATCTGGTCGGGCGGCCTCTTGTCCCCCTTCTTCTTCGGGACCCAGACGCGCCCGTCGTTCCGGAGCGACTCGGACATCAGCGTCAGCTTCGACTGGTAGTCGCCGGACTTGGGGATGCAGGTGGGGTGGATCTGCGTGTAGCAGGGGTTCGCGAAGAAGGCGCCCCTGCGGTGCGCCCGCCAGGCGGCCGTCGCGTTCGAGCCCTTGGCGTTGGTGGAGAGGTAGAAGACGTTGCCGTACCCGCCGGTGGCGAGCACCACCGCGTCCCCCACGTAGGAGGAGATCTTCCCGGTGACGAGGTCGCGCACCACCACCCCGCGGGCCCGGCCGTCCACCACGATGAGGTCCATCATCTCGGTGCGGGGGAAGGCCTTCACCGTGCCGGCCGCCACCTGCTTCTGCAGGGCCTGGTAGGCGCCCAGGAGCAGCTGCTGCCCGGTCTGGCCGCGCGCGTAGAACGTGCGGGAGACGAGGGCGCCGCCGAAGGAGCGGTTGGCCAGCGCGCCGCCGTACTCGCGGGCGAAGGGCACGCCCTGCGCCGCGCACTGGTCGATGATGTTCACCGACAGCTCGGCCAGGCGGTAGACGTTCGCCTCGCGGGCCCGGAAGTCGCCGCCCTTGATGGTGTCGTAGAAGAGGCGGAAGACCGAGTCGCCGTCGTTCTGGTAGTTCTTGGCGGCGTTGATGCCGCCCTGCGCGGCGATGGAGTGCGCGCGGCGGGAGCTGTCCTGGAAGCAGAAGTTCAGGACCTCGTAGCCGAGCTCGCCGAGCGAGGCCGCCGCGGCGCCGCCCGCCAGGCCCGTCCCCACCACGATCACGCGGTACTTCCGCTTGTTCGCCGGGTTGACGAGCTTCATCTCGAACTGGTGCTTCCGCCACTTCTGCTCGATGGGACCGGAAGGGATCTTCGCGTCCAGGGCCATGGTTCCCTCACCTGATGACGCCGGCGAGGACCGCCAGCGGGATCGCGGAGAAGCCGAGCGTCAGGATCACGGCCACCGCGACGGCGAACTTCTGGATCTGGGGCCGGAGGCCCCGGTTGGACATCCCGAGCGACTGGAAGAGCGACCACAGCCCGTGCCAGAGGTGGAAGCCGAGCCCGATCATCGCGATCACGTAGAAGCCGCCCGCCATCCAGCGCCCCAGGCTCGCCACCAGGTTGTGGAACACCTCGCCCTCGCGGAAGTCGGGGTTCGCCGCGCCGATGGTGAGGTCGAGCAGGTGGTAGACCACGTAGCCGAGGATGAGGAACCCGCTCCAGATCATGGTGCGCGAGGCGACCGAGGAGGCCTGGGGCCGGTAGTCCTGGTAGGCCATGGGCCGGGCCGCCTGGCGCTCGAGCCAGAGCTGGATGCCCGCCCAGGCGTGCACCGCCGCCGCGGTGAGGAGCACGATCCGCGTGAACCAGAGGAAGCCTGGCGAGACGCGGAGCAGCTTCGCGTAGTGGTCCAGCTGCTCGGGGCCCTGGAACGCCTGCAGGTTCCCGATCATGTGGACGAAGACGAAGAGGAACAGGACGATCCCCGTCACGGCCATGAGCGCCTTGCGGCCTACCGCGTTCTGCCAGAGGGCGCCGATGCGCGAGACCCGGGGACCCGGGGCCGCATTCGCTGTGGTTTCCATTGTGGCCGCGCAGATTGCCCGAACCCGGGAGGGATATGCCAGCCCCCAAAGGGAGGTTCTTTTATCGAGGAGATTCGTCGATTTTATGCGGCCGGGATGGATCGCATCTGCGTCTTCTGCGGCTCGAGCTCCGGCTCGAGCGTCGTTTACGCCGAAAAGGCACGGGAACTCGGGAGGACGCTGGCGCGACGGGGGATCGCCATCGTCTACGGGGGCGGAGGCATCGGGCTCATGGGAGCGCTCGCCGACGCGGCCCTCGCCGAGCGAGGCGAGGTGATCGGCGTCATTCCGAGCGCGCTCGAGGCGCGCGAGCTGGCGCACGGCGGGCTCACGCGGCTCGAGGTCGTCTCCTCGATGCACGAGCGCAAGGCGCGGATGGCGGAGCTGGCGGACGGCTTCGTGGCTCTCCCCGGCGGGATGGGGACGCTCGAGGAGTTCGCCGAGATCCTGACCTGGGCGCAGCTCGGCCTGCACGCGAAGCCGGTCGCGCTCCTGGACGTGGCCGGCTACTACCGGCCGCTCGTGTCCTTCTTCGATCAGGCGGTGGCGCACGGCTTCGTTCGCCCCGAGCACCGCGCCCTGGTGCAGGTCGCGGAGGGCGCGGAGGGGGTCCTGGAGGCGTTCGCCGCCTGGCGCCCGCCCGCCGTGGAGAAGTGGATCGACCCGCGGACCGCGTGACCCGACGGGGCTCTGCGCCCTCGACCGGAGCGGGCGTAGTGTGGTCGAGGGAGCGACATGGGTGCACGGGCCATCGTCGGCGCGGCGGTCGTGGTCCTGGTCCGCGACCTCGAGCGGGCCCTGCGCTTCTACGTGGATTCCCTCGGCTTCCACCTGCGCTCGCGCCACGCCGGGCCTTCCGTGGGCTTCGCCGAGGTGGAGGCCCCGGGCGTGAAGATCCTGCTACAGGAGAGCGACGGGCCCACGGGGCCGGAGCCACACCCCGGCGGAGCGTCGCGGGTCTCGCTCGTCCTCGAGTCGGACGGGCTCGAGGCGTCGATGGCGGCGCTCGAGGGGCGCGGCGTCGAATTCGCCACGGAAATCGAGGAGGACGCCGAGTACCGGACGGTGGTCTTCACCGATCCGGACGGAGCCCTCCTGCGCCTCCGGGAGCGCAGGGGCTAGCCGGCACGGTTGTCGCTAGAGGGGTTTCCGGAACGTTCCCCCCGGAGGTCGCATGCTCGCAATCCTGCTCGCAGCCGCGCTGGCCGCCTCGCCGGCGGCGGACACCGTCTTCACCGCGGAGGGCGGTCGCGTCCGGGGGACCGTGGTCGAGGAAGGCCCGAAGGGCGTCACCATCCAGCTG
>DATIUR010000391.1:0-7915 GCA_035466675.1 Anaeromyxobacteraceae bacterium
GGTCCCAAGGGTTTGGCTGTTCGCCAATTAAAGCGGTACGCGAGCTGGGTTCAAAACGTCGTGAGACAGTTTGGTCCCTATCTGCCGTGGGCGTAGGAGAAGTGAGGGGATCTGTCCTCAGTACGAGAGGACCGGGATGGACGCACCGCTGGTGTACCAGTTGTCTCGCCAGAGGCATCGCTGGGTAGCTATGTGCGGAAAGGATAACCGCTGAAAGCATCTAAGCGGGAAGCCAACCCCAAGATGACTTCTCCCGGGCGCAAGCCCCTGAAGCCCCCTCGAAGACGACGAGGTCGATAGGCCGGAGGTGTACGCGCCGTGAGGCGCTCAGCTGACCGGTACTAATCGGGCGTGAGGCTTGGTCTCCCTCTTCTCAGGTCGCAGGCGACCTGGTCGAGGCCGAGATCGAGAGCCTTCGCGAGCGGAGCTCGCGGAGATCCGCTGGACCGTCTTCCGTCATACCCTTCGTATCCGGTTGCCAGAGCGCATCCGATCTTTCACAAGGTTTGCGGTGGCTATATCGGTGGGGTCACACCCGTTCCCATCCCGAACACGGAAGTTAAGCCCACCAGAGCCGATGGTACTGCACGGGAAGCCGTGTGGGAGAGTAGGTCGCCGCCGCATCTTTTCCAGAGCCCGCCGGGCGCAAGCCCGGCGGGCTCTCTCTTTTCCTGCGCCAGGGTAGAATCCACGGGCTCCGCGGGGGCGCGGAGCGGGGGAGGTCGCATGGGTCGCGTGGTCGTGGGGGTGATCGGTGGCACCGGCCTGGGCGAGGCGCTCGGGGGCCTGACCGAGGGGGAGGCGCGGGACGTCGACACGCCCTTCGGGCGCCCGTCCGGCCCGGTGGCGCTCGGCGAGGTGGGAGGCGTGCGGGTGGCTCTCCTGGCCCGCCACGGCGACGGCCACCTGCACAACCCCTCCACCGTCCCCTACCGCGCCAACGTCTGGGCGCTGAAGTCGCTCGGCGTCACCCACATCCTGGCGAGCGGGTCGGTGGGAAGCCTCCGCGAGGAGATCGCCCCGCGCAACCTGGTCGTGCCGGATCAGGTGATCGACCGGACCTTCCGCCGCCCCGGCACCTTCTTCGACGACCTGGCGGTGCACGTCGAGCTGGCCGCCCCCTTCTGCCCCGCACTCCGGAACGTCCTCGTCAAGGCGGGGACGGGCCTGCCCGCCCGCGTCCACCAGGGGGGCACCTACGTGTGCATGGAGGGGCCGCAGTTCTCGACCCGGGCCGAGAGCGAGATGCACCGCGCCTGGGGCGCCGCGCTCATCGGCATGACCGCCATGCCGGAGGCGAAGCTCGCCCGCGAGGCGGAGATCTGCTACGCGCTCCTGGCGCTGCCGACCGACTACGACTGCTGGAAGCCGCACCCCGCCACCCTCGACCAGGCCAAGCTGCTCGAGGAGATCCTGGGCAACGTGAAGGCGGCCACGCAGAACGCCGTCGAGCTGCTCCGGCGCGCCATCCCCCAGGTCGCCCAGATCGACAAGCCCTGCGCCTGCCAGTCGGCCCTGGCGCTGGCCATCTGGTCCGAGAGGGCGAAGATCCCGCCGCTCGTCCGCAGCCGGCTGGACCTGCTCCTCGGCAAGTACCTGTAGGGGAACGCCCGCCGGAGGGGGAGCCATGCTGGAGCGCATCGGGATCTCGCTGGACGGCGACCTCCTGGCGCAGTTCGACCGCCTCATCGCGGGCAAGGGGTACGTGAACCGGTCCGAGGCGATCCGCGATCTCATCCGCGACGCGCTGGTGCAGCGCGAGTGGTCGGAGTCGAGCGGGAGGGACGAGCGGGTCGCGGTGGTGACGCTCGTCTACGACCACGACGCCTCCAGCCTGGCCCAGAAGCTCGCCCACATCCAGCACGAGAACCACCGGGCCGTGGTCTCGGCCCTGCACGTCCACCTCGACGCCCACAACTGCCTCGAGGTGCTGGTCCTGCGGGGACGCGCCCGCGACGTCGTCTCGATGGGCGAGGGTCTGGTGAGCACGAAGGGCGTGAAGCACGGGAAGGTCGTTCCCGCCACCACCGGCGAGACGCTGCGCTGACGCCGCCCGGGGGCCGGCGGGTCCCCGCTGGCCACCCACTCCCCGGAGTGGTATCCGTGTCCGGGAGAGGCGGTGGGGGTGGCACATGTTCGACGACGTCGGCAGGCGACGCCGCGGCAGGAATGCTTCCAGACGCACGGTGTACGTGGTCGGCTCCACGGCGCTTCAGGTCCTGGTCGTGCTCGCGATCGCTGCGCCGAACCACCCCATGCCGGTCGAGCCAGAGCACGAGGTCATCGTCCAGCCGCCTCCCATGGCGCGGTCGCCGGCGCCTGTGCCCCGGCGCAAGCCCACGACGGACGCTCCCAGGCCAGCGCCGCTGCCGACGGCCTTCGTCCAGCCCAGGAACGTACCGGACGAGATGACGCTCGACCCGGGGGAGCCGGAACGCGTCGACCCGGGTCCCGGTCCCGACGGAGGGCAGGGCATCAAGGAGGGGCAACCGACCCTCGACGAGCCGCCCGCGCATGCCTCGCAAGGCTACGTGCGGCCGCGCCTGGCGGACCCGACCTGCGTGCAGAGGGCCGTGCGCCTGCCGCGCGACCTGCAGGGATTCGTCTCCGGCCCCATCACGGTCCGTTTCGCGGTACTTGCAGACGGGAGCGTGGCCCGGTTCGCGGTGGATGCGTCCCATCAGGTCCCCGATCGCGTCTTGGCCGTCATCCGGCAGGCGGTGCACGACTGCAGGTGGCTTCCGGGCTCCGACCCGCAGGGTAGGCCCACGTCGATCTGGGTGATCCTGCCCTTCAGGTTCCGGGGGTAGCCCTTCGGTCCGATTCCAGGCTGACCGGGCGCGGGCGCTGACCGAGCATTGGAGCGCACCCGGCTCTCGCGGTCGTCCCGCCCCCGCCGTCCCGCCGCCAGCGGCCGCCCGTCAGGACCCCTTCTCGACGAGGAGGGTGGCCGCGCTCGTGCCCCTGGGCAGCCCGCGGAGCGCGTCGGGGGCCCGGACGGCCTCGGCCCCCTTGCCGCAGGCGTCGGCCACGGCCCGGACCACCTCCGGCCACGCGACGCCGTCCGGCACGCAGACGGCGTAGAACCGCTGGGGCCCCGCCTTCCCGTCGAGCACCGCGCCGCCGGGAAGCTCCGCCAGGCCGGGGGCCAGCTCGGCGCCGGAGCCGCCCTTGCCGGGAGGGTAGATGCGGGCGATCTCGCCGCCCGCGTCCACCGACGCGACCCAGAGTCGGCAGGGGCCGGCCGGGTGGACGCGGAACCGCACCGAGGCGTCGGCCGCCACCCGCGCGCCGTCCTCGACCGGTCGGGCGCCCTCCGGGGTCGCGGCGAGGATCGCGAAGCCGAGGTCGCCCCGGGTCCGGGCGACGTCGCCGCGGAGGAGGAGCACCAGCGCCGCGACGGCGGCGATGGCGGCCGGCACGGGAAGGAGGAGCGTCCAGCGCACGCGCCGGCGGGGGCGGGCCGCCGCGACCACGGCGTCCACCGTGGCGGGGTAGACCGAGCGGCGGAACTCCTCTCCCTCGCGCTCCATCCGGGCGAGCCGCTCCCGGCACCGCGCGCATGCCTCGAGGTGCTCCGGGAGGCCGGACGGGGCCGGGCCGAGCAGGTGGGCCTCGAGCCGGAGATCGGAGGGGCAGCCCCGGGCGTCCGCGGTCACGGCTCCCCACCTCCCACGAGCTTCCGCGCCCTCTCCAGGAAGCGATCGAGCCTGCGGGTCACGGTCCGGCGGGAGATGCCCAGGGCGCGGGCCACCTCCTCCCGCTCCATGCCGTCCACGAAGACGCCCACCGCCACCGCCTGGGTCCCTGCGTCGAAGCGGGAGAGGACCGAGCGGGCCAGGTGACGCCCCGACAGGTCCACCGGCGCCTGCGGCGCCAGCTCCAGGGCATCGTCGAGCGGCTGCTCGCCCCGGCGCCCGGCGTCGCGGCGGAGGTTCAGGCAGTGGTTCGTGGCGACCCGGTAGATCCAGGGCAGGGCGTTCTCCGGGTCGTCGAGCTTCGGCGCATTCCGGAGCAGCTTCACGAAGACCTCCTGCGTCGCGTCCCGGGCCGCCTCGCGATCCTGGAGGAGGCGGAGGCACCGCCGGTACACGGCGGGGCCGTAGGTCGCGTAGAGCCTCGCGGCCTGCTCGCGCTCCTCCAACGAGCCTCCTCGATCCATCCACCCCCGGCAAGGGCCGGGCGGGACACAGGACCTAATCGGTCCGCCCGGCGGCGGCTACCCCTCCTCGCGCGCGGCCGCGGCGGGCGGGGCGCCCCCGGGGGGCTCGAGCGCCCGGACGTCCTCGCGCCTCCGGAGCCGGCGGGGCAGGCCGCGGAGCCACTCCATTCCGACGAAGACGGCGGGGACCACCCAGAGGGTCAGCAGGGTCGAGGTGATCACGCCGCCGATCACGGCGACGGCCATCGGCGACCGGAACTCGCTCCCCGTGCCGCGGCCCAGGGCGGTGGGAAGCATGCCCATGACCATGGCGGCGCTCGTCATGAGGATGGGCCGGAGCCGGCGCGGGCCCGCCTTGCGCACGGCCTCCTCCGGGGAATCGCCCTCCCGGACGTGCTGCAGCGCTCCGTCCACGAGCAGGATGGCGTTCTTGGTGACGAGCCCCATGAGCAGGATGAGGCCGATGAGGGAGCCCATGTTGAGCGTGCCGCCCGTGACGAGGAGCCCCAGGAGCGCGCCCACCACGGCCAGGGGGAGGGAGACCATGATGGTGGCGGGGTGGAGGAACGACTCGAACTGGCTGGCGAGCACGATGTAGATGAAGATCACCGCGACGAGGAGGGCCAGCTCCATGGCGCGCTGCGAGTCCTCCTGCTCCTTCTGCATCCCCTCGTAGATGTAGCCGTAGCCGGGCGGGAGCGCGTGCCCCTCGAGCCGCTCGCGAAGCAGCCGGGCGGCGGTCCCCAGGTCGCCCCCGGGGGCGATCTGGGCCCAGACCGAGACGGAGCGCTCGCGGCGCTGGTGGACGATGCTGGCCGGGCTGGTGGAAGGGCGCAGGGCGGCGAGCTGCGAGAGCGCCACCGGCCCCCGGGGCGTGGAGATCCAGATCCGCTCGATCGCCTCGGCCGAGCCGCGGTCCTCGCCGGCCAGGCGCACGCGGATCTCCGACTCGCGCCGCCCCTCGCGGATCCTGCCGGCCACCTCGCCCTCGGTGGCCATCCGGATCTGGAGGCCCACCGCGCCGGCCGGGATACCCATCCGCGCGGCCTGCTCGCGGTCCACCTCGATCTCCAGCTCCGGGAGCCCGGGCGCGTCCTTGAGCTGGACGTCGGCCAGGGCGGGGATGGAGCGCATCGTCTCCACCACGAACTCCGCCTCCTCCCGCAGCCGGTCGAAGTCGCGACCGGTGACGTACATCAGGATGGGCGGGAAGTCGCCCAGGCCCTCGATGATGGGCGGGTCGAGCACCGCCCGGGTGCGCAGGCTCCCGTCGCGGGCCAGGACGGCGCGGACGCGCTCCTTGTACCAGTCGATGCCCTGCGCGCGCTCGGACTTGTCCACGAGGTTCACGCGCCACCGGACCTGGCGCGCGTCCTCCATGTACCCGATGGTCGCGTAGACCGCGGTCACGCCGGGGAGGGCGCGGACCTGGTCCTCCAGGGCCGCGCTGCGCCGCGACGTGGTGGCGAGGCTCGTGCCCGGCGGGTACTCGAGGTTCACGATGAGCTGGCCCCGGTCCTCCGGAGGGATGAACTCGCTGCCGAGCATCCGCCCGGCCTGGCAGCTCAGGCCGAGGAGCACGACGGCGGACAGCACGGTGGCGCCCTTGTGCCGGAGCACCCAGCCGAGCGTGCGGGCGTAGAGGCGGTCGTTGGCCTCGAAGGCCGCCCGGAGCCGCCGCTTCAGGGCGTTCTCGTCCTCGTGGCCCCGGCGGGGGCGCACCAGGCGGGCGGAGAGCATCGGGTCGAGCGTGAAGGCGATGAAGAGGGAGATGAGGACGGCGGCCGTGATGGTGAGGCCGAACTGCTTGAAGAACTGGCCGGTGATCCCGGTCATGAAGGCCACCGGCACGAAGACGGCCACCAGGGTGAAGGTGGTCGCCATCACCGCCAGCGCGATCTCCTGCGTGCCGCGGCTGGCCGCCTGCGCGGGCGGGTCGCCCCGCTCCAGCCGGCGGGTGATCGACTCGCGCACCACCACCGCGTCGTCGATGAGCAGGCCGATGGCGAGGGAGAGGCCGAGCAGGGTGAGCTGGTTCAGCGAGAAGCCCGCCGCGTACATGACGAAGAGCGTCCCGACCACCGAGGTGGGCAGCGCCAGCGACGAGATGAAGGTGCCGCGCAGGTCGAGCAGGAACAGCAGGATGATGACCACGGCCATCGCGCCGCCGAAGAAGATGGCCACCCAGACCTCGCGGGCGTTCGCCTCGATCACGACCGACTGGTCGACCAGCACCTGGGCCTGGAATCGGTGCTCGCGCTGCAGCTCGGGGAGGAGGGCCTTCACCGCCCTCGCCACCGCGGCCGAGTTCGAGCCGGGCTGCTTCACCACCTCGACCGCCACCGAGTCGAGGCCGTCGGTGCGGACCAGCGTCTTGGGCTCCTTCATCCCCCGGCGGACCAGGGCCACGTCGGCCAGCCGCACCGCCGAGCCGTCCGCCGCGGTGGCGACGGGCATGGCCCGGAGCCCGTCCACGTCCCGGAACTCCCCCTTGACCCGGACCCCGATCTCGCTTGCGCCGGCCGGGTAGCTGCCGCCCGGCAGGTCCCGGTGCTCGGCCTGGATGCGCTGGAAGACCGCGTCCGGGGTGAGCCCCAGCGGGGCCAGACGGTCCCGGAACAGGTCCACCGACACCTCGGGCTCGCCGCCGCCGATGATCCGCACGGCCGCCACGCCCTCGATCTGCTCGAGCCGCGGGCGCACCCGGTCGTCGAGCATCTCGCGGAGGGCGATGGGGTCGGCGCCGGAGGCGGCGGAGAGCACGATCACCGGCTGCGCCGAGATGTCGTACTGCGCGATGACCGGGGGCTTGGCGCCGAGGGGGAGCGCGCCCTGGGCGATGCCCACCTTGTCGCGGACGTTCTGCGTCCCCTCGTCGAACGGGACCGACAGCTTGAACTGGATCCAGACGAGCGAGACGTCCTCCCGCGACTGCGAGAAGACCTCGTCCACCCCGGCGATGGAGGAGACGGCGTCCTCGATGGGGCGCGTGACGGTCTCCTCGATGTCCTGCGGCGAGGCGCCCGGGTAGACGGTGGTGATGGTGACGAAGGGGAAGGTGACGTCGGGGTAGAGGTCCGTCCCGATGCGCTGGACCCCGAGCAGCCCCAGCACCACCAGCGTCAGGGACATCATGGCCGTGAAGACCGGCCGCCGGATGGCGACGTCGGAGAGGGTCACGGGTGCGCCTCCGCGACCGGGGCACCCTCGGCGATGCCGATGGGCGGGGCGCCGATCACGCGCACGTCGGCCGGCCAGGCGCCCCGTTCGGGGGCGACCAGCGCCACGTCCTCCTCCTCGCCCAGCACGCGAACCGGCAGCCGGCGCGCCCGCCCGTCCGGCCCGGCCACCCACACGGCCATCCCGCCCTCCCGCTGGGCGAGCGCCGCGGTGGGAACCTTCCAGGCGTCTCGCTCGGCGCCGGGGGAGAGCTCGGCGCGGGCATAGGCGTTCGGGAGGAAGCGGCCGTCGCGGTTCGGGACGGAGATCTCGACCGGCACGCGGTTGGTGGACGGGTCCACCGCCGGGACGACCACGCGCACCGTCGCCTCGGAGGTGTGCGCGCCGCTGGCCGGCACGCGGACCGTCGCCTTCGCCCCGGCCGAGACCTCGGCGGCGTCCTCCTGGGTGAGGGAGGTGTCGAGCACCAGGTCGCGCGTGCCGACCAGTCCGAAGAGCGCGACGCCGGGCGAGACGGCGATCCCCACGCCGTCCGGGACGCGCGTGACCACGCCGTCGAAGGGGGCGCGCAGG
>DATIUR010000392.1:0-17976 GCA_035466675.1 Anaeromyxobacteraceae bacterium
CGTCGGCAGCTTCCCGGACTACGGGCGCCTGTCCGGCCGCAGCCCGGACGAGCTGGTGGCCGGCGCCCGCATCGACGTCGCGCCCTACAAGCGCGATCCCGGCGACTTCGTGCTGTGGAAGCCCTCGACCCCGGACCAGCCGGGCTGGGACTCGCCCTGGGGCCGCGGCCGGCCGGGCTGGCACATCGAGTGCTCGGCCATGACGCTCGAGCACCTCGGCGTCCCGATCGACGTCCACGGGGGGGGCAAGGACCTCGTCTTCCCGCACCACACGAACGAGATCGCCCAGTCGGCCGCGGCGGTGGGGGACGGACGGACGGCCGAGAGCTTCTGCCGCCACTGGATGCACCACGGATTCGTCGAGATCGACAGCGAGAAGATGTCGAAGTCGCTCGGCAACTTCTTCACCATCCGCGAGGTGATCGCGAAGTTCGACGCGGAGGCGGTCCGGCTGTTCCTGCTGGGCACGCACTACCGGAACCCCGTCAACTACACCGACGGGATCGTGGCCGAGGCCGAGCGGCGCCTCGTCTACCTGTACGAGACGCTGGAGAAGGCCGACCGGGTCGCGGCGGGCGAGGCGCCGGCCGGGGAGGGCGCCCTCGTGGAGCGCGCCTTCGCCGCGCTCGACGACGACTTCAACACCGCCCAGGTGCTGGGCATCCTGGCGGAGGCCTTCACCGAGGCGAACGCGCTCGCCGACCGGAAGGGGAAGAAGGCGCCGGAGGAGAGGTCCCGCCTGGCCGGCTTCGGGCGCGACGCCCGGAAGGTGGGATCGACGCTCGGGATCCTCCAGCGCCCGCCCGCCCAGGCCCTCCCCGCCATCCGGGACCGGGCCGCGGCGCGGCGCGGGATCGACCCGTCCGCCGTGGAGGAGAGGATCGCCGAGCGGGCGGCGGCGCGGAAGGCGAAGGACTTCGCGCGGGGCGACGCGATCCGGGGCGAGCTAGCGGCCATGGGCGTCGCCATCCAGGACGGGCCCGACGGGACGACCTGGAAGGTGGAGTGAGGCGTCACGCCCAGGAGGGGCTGCCGAAGCCGGGGCAGGCGGCATCGCAGACCGGGCTGGGCGTGTGGCCGACGCGACCGGCGACCGGGCTCCCTCCGTAGCACCAGACGGCGCACTCCGAACAGCAGGTCGTGCCCGTCCCGCAGGCGAGCCCGCACCGGGGGACCATGACCGGTCGGTTCTCCGAGAGTCATCATACCCGCCCCCTGCCGCGGCGCGGCAAGAATCCGTGGCGGACGCGTGCCCAGGGCCCGTCCGGGATCTGGCTTCCGCGGTCACGCCCGACACCTAAGAAGGGCTCGACTCTCCGGGAGGCCCCATGACCCGAGCCCGCACCCCCCATCTCGCCCTCGCCCTGGCCGCGCTCGCCGGCGCGTCCTGCGGCGGCGGCGACGAAGCGATGCCCACCCTGGCCACGGTGACCGGCGGGACCGGGCTCGCTGCGGGCGTGACGGTCCTCTACGACCGGCTCGGCACGCCCCACGTGCGCGCCTCCTCCGACGCCGACGCGGCCTTCGCGCTCGGCTACGTGCAGGCGCGGGCGCGGCTCTGGGAGATGGACCTGTTCCGCCGCCAGGCGCGGGGCCGGCTGGCCGAGCTCCTGCCCCCGGTGGCCGGGTCCCTGGGCGTCCAGAGCGACGTCTTCCACCGCACCGTCTTCACCGCCGGGCGCGCCCACGCCCTCGACGGCGGCGGCTCGAGCTGGCGCATCGAGGACGCCATCGTGCAGGGCCTGCGGGACCGCGGGCGCACGGATCTGCTCGGGTTCCTGCAGCGCTTCGCCGACGGCGTGAACCGCTACCTCGAGGACGCCCGGGCCGGCCGGAACGGCGCGGCGCTCTCGCCCCAGTACGGGCTCATGGGGCTCGCCGCCGCCGACGTCGCGGAGTGGACCATCGAGGACACCGTCGCCATCGGACGGCTGCAGACCTGGAACCTCTCCGCCGGGCTCGAGGAGGAGCTCCTGGCCGGGCAGCTCGCCGCGGCGCTCGCCGGGAATCCGGCGACGCTGCCGCTCTTCCTCGATCTCACCCGCCACGCGCCGGCCGACCCGAGCCTGATCCTGCCCCCCGAAGCGCCCGCGCTCCTCGCCGCGCCGTCCCCCGCGCCGCGCCTCTCCGCGGGGGCCGGGGCCAGCCTGGCCGCCGGCCGCGCCTTCGTGCGGGGCGCCACCGCCCTCTTCGCGACGGGCGAGAGGGCCGGCTCGAACAACTGGGTGATCGGCCCCGGGCGGACCGCCTCCGGGCACGTGCTCCTGGCCAACGACCCGCACCTCGGCCTCATCATGCCGGCCACCTTCCAGCTCGTGCACCTCACCACGCCGACCCGCGACGTGACGGGCGTGGCGTTCCCGGGCACGCCGGCGGTGGCGATCGGCCACAACGGCAAGGTGGCCTGGGGCCAGACGGTGGTCGGCTACGACGTGACCGACCTCTACCTGGAGGAGATCTCCGGGTTCCCGAGCGGTCCCTTCACGGCCAGGCGGGGGGGCGGGACGGTGGAGGTCGTCCCGGTGCCGGAGACGATCCGCGTCCGCACCCCCACGGGCTTCGCCGAGCAGACCTACGTCGTGCTGGTGGTCCCCGGGCACGGGCCGGTCATCCCGCAGACCCTGTCGGGAACGGGCGCGACGCGCACCGGCGTGAGCATGAAGTGGACCGGGCAGATCCCCACCCACGAGGTGCTCGCGCTCTTCGACGTGAACGGCGCGCAGACCGCAGCGGAGGCGTTCGCCGCCTGGAACGACTTCGGGGTGGGGGCGCAGAACACGATCTTCGGCGACACGCAGGGGGCGATCGCCTACTACCCGCACGCGCTCGTGCCCGTCCGGAACCTCGACCCGGCGAGCCCCCCCTGGCTCCCCCTGCCGAGCGACGGCCTGCACGAGTGGGCGGACCGGTTCATCCCGGACGCGGAGCTGCCCCAGGTCGCGCCCGGCTCGCCGCCCGCGCGCGGCTGGGTGGCCACCGCCAACAACGACATCGTGGGGAACGTGCTCGACGGCGATCCCCTGACGAACGACTACCCCTACTACCTCTACGCCTGGCCCGACGTCGGCTACCGGCACGGCCGGGTCGTCGAGCGGATCGAGGCGGCCCTGGCGGACGGAGGGACGCTCTCCCTCGACGACATGACCTCGATCCAGGCGGACGACGTGTCGCTCCTCGGCCGCAAGGTGGCTCCCTGGGCGGTGGCGCTGCTCGGGGACCGCGCGCTCTCCCCCGCCGCGGCCGGGGCGCGCGACCTCCTCGCCGCCTGGGGGACGCTGGGCGCGCACGCCTGGACGACGCCCACCGGCTTCGCGGGCACCTCGGCCTCGAGCGGCGACGCGTCGAGCGCGGACGAGCGGACCGCCAGCGCCGCCGCGGCCGCCTTCCACGCCTTCTACGTGCAGCTCGCCGGGAAGGTGCTGAACGACGAGCTCTCGCCCTACGGGCTCACCGTGGACGACGTGCCGGGCGAGCAGCTCGGCCGGATCCTCTCGGCGCTCGCCGACGGCGCGGGGGCCTCCCCGCCGCTCGCGACGACCTTCTACGGCCAGGACCTGTGCGACGACGTGCGGACGCTCCAGGCCGAGACCTGCGCCGACGCCGTCCAGAACGCCGTCGAGGCGGGCGCGGCCCTGGTCGCCTCCCGCACCGGCATCGCCGACGACCCGGGCGCCTGGCGGTGGGGCGCCCTGCACCGCGTCCGGTTCGAGAACCCGCTGCAGGCCCTCTTCCCGTTCAGCCCCCAGCTCAGCGTGGGGCCGCTCCCGAACGACGGCGGGCTCTACACCGTGGACGTGGCGAACCTCCCGGTCCGGCCGGGCACGGACTTCCTGCAGAGGTCCGGCGCGAACGTGCGCATGGCCGTGGAGCTCGCTCCGGGCGCGGTCCGGTGGCGGGCCGTCCTCCCCGGCGGGAACGACGAGAGCCCGGCGAGCCGCCACGCCTCCGACCAGATCGAGGCCTGGCTGCTCAACCAGCCCGGGGACCAGCCCTACGCGGCGGCCGACGTGGACGCCGCCGCGGTGGCGCGGATCACGCTCGGGCCCTGACGGCGGAGGCCGCCTCCGGGCCCCGCGGGCTCAGAGGCGGTCGGCGGCGAACGTGTCGCAGCGCTCGGGGTCTCCCGACTCGAGGCCGCGCCGGAACCAGCGCATGCGCTGCGCGGCGGAGCCGTGCGTGAAGCTCTCCGGGCTCACCCGACCCGCGGAGGCCTCCTGGATCCGGTCGTCGCCGACCGCGGCCGCGGCGGCGAGGCCCTGCTCGGCGTCGCCCGGATCGAGCAGGTCCCGCTCCCGGGCGGTGGAGCCCCACACGCCCGCGAAGCAGTCGGCCTGCAGCTCCATGCGGACCGACAGCTCGTTCCGCCGGCGGGGGCTCCGCTCCTGCGCCGCCCGGACCCGTTGCTCGATCCCCATGACGTGCTGGAGGTGGTGCCCGACCTCGTGCGCGATGACGTAGGCCTGGGCGAACTCCCCCGGCGCTCCGAAGCGCGAGGCGAGCTCCCGGTAGAAGCCGAGGTCGATGTAGACCCTCTCGTCCTCCGGGCAGTAGAAGGGGCCCATGGCCGCGGCCGCCGCGCCGCACCCGGACTGGACCTCGTCCCAGAAGAGGACGAGCTTCGCCGGCCGGTAGTCGCGGATCGTGCCCTTCCAGGCGCGCTGGGCGTCGTTGAAGGAGGCGACGGCCGTCCGCTCGAGCCCCTCCTCCGCGGCGACGCGGCGCTGCACCTGCTCCTCCGGCATGGCGGCCCCGGGACCCGCCGGCGACGTCCCCAGGAGCGCGAACAGGTCCTCCTTGAGCACCACGCTCAGCACCAGGAGGGCCACGGTCCCGCCCAGGCCGAGCTTCAACCCCACGCCCCGCGCGCCGCGCCGGTCCTCCACGTTCGCGCGATCGCCGTCGTCCTCGAGCCTCATGGGCCTCCTAGCCCGGTACGAGCGGCGCCGGCGCGCTCGTACCGGCCGGCCGGGCCCTCCATCCTGCCCACCTCCGCCGCCCGGCCGCAACCGGGAGGGCGCCCCTCGGGGGTGACCGTCGGGCACGCCCCGACGGGGATGGAGACACGGCGCGCGGCGGCGGTAGCCATGAGTGCGGGCGGCGGCGCTGGACGGCCGCCGGGCCGGCCTCGCCGGCAGGCGACGCGCGGCGAGGCGTGGATACGACCCGAAGCGACCGGGAGCGGCGATGCCAGGATCGAAGCGGACGACCCACCGAAGCTCGAAGGGGAAGAAGCTCTACGCGGTGCGGGACAAGAAGGGGCAGTTCAAGGACATCCAGACGTACGAGCGGGCCCACGCCGCCGACATCCGCAAGAAGGCGAAGGCCGAGAAGAAGAAGTAGCTCCGGCGGATCCTGGGCGGACCCGCCCGCGCCGCCGCGGCGCGCGGGGAGGGCGAGGCACGTCCTGGATCCCTCCGGCCGACGGGGTTAGATCCCGCCGGTGCCCTTCGATCTCCGGAGCGACTTCCGCCCCACCGGCGACCAGCCGCGGGCCATCGCCGAGCTCACGGCCGGCCTGCGCCGCGGCGACCGCCACCAGGTGCTGCTCGGGGTGACCGGCTCGGGCAAGACCTTCACCGTCGCGAACGTGGTGGCCGAGGTGAAGCGCCCCACGCTCGTCATCGCCCACAACAAGACGCTGGCCGCCCAGCTCTTCGGGGAGTTCAAGGAGCTGTTCCCCTCCGCGGCCGTCCACTACTTCGTCAGCTACTACGACTACTACCAGCCGGAGGCGTACGTCCCGTCGTCCGACACGTACATCGAGAAGGACTCCTCCATCAACGACGAGATCGACCGGATGCGCCACGCGGCCACGCACGCGCTCCTCACCCGGAACGACGTGCTCATCGTGGCCTCGGTCTCCTGCATCTACGGCCTCGGGACCGCCGAGGCCTACTACGGCCTCCTCCAGCAGATCGAGCGCGGGCAGGAGTTCCTGCGCGACCGGTTCATCCGCTCGCTGGTGGACATCCAGTACGAGCGGAACGACCTCGACTTCCACCGCGGCACCTTCCGGGTGCGGGGGGACACCATCGAGGTCTTCCCGCCCTACGAGGAGGAGCGGGCGGTCCGGATCGAGTTCTTCGGCGACGTGGTGGAGCGGATTGTCGAGTTCGACCCGCTGCGCGGCGGCGAGCTCGCCGAGCTGGACAAGGTCGCCATCTTCCCGAACAGCCACTACGTCTCGGCGCCGGAGACGCGGAAGCGGGCCATCGACGGGATCCGCGACGAGCTGCGCGAGCGCCTCGCCGAGCTCAAGTCGCAGAACAAGCTCGTGGAGGCGCAGCGGCTCGAGCAGCGGACCATGTTCGACCTGGAGATGCTGGAGCAGATGGGCTTCTGCCCGGGGATCGAGAACTACTCCCGCTGGCTCTCCGGGCGGAAGGCCGGCGCCCCGCCGCCGTGCCTCATCGACTACTTCCCGAAGGGCTTCCTGCTGGTCATCGACGAGTCGCACCAGACCGTGCCGCAGATCGGCGCCATGTACCGGGGGGACCGGTCGCGCAAGGAGACCCTGGTCGAGTACGGATTCCGGCTGCCTTCGGCCCTCGACAACCGGCCGCTCCGGTTCGAGGAGTTCGAGGCCACCGTGAGCCAGGCCATCTACGTCTCGGCCACGCCGGCGGCCTACGAGATCGAGAAGGCGCAGGGGGTGATGGTCGAGCAGATCATCCGGCCCACCGGGCTCACCGACCCGGAGGTGGAGGTCCGGCCGGTGGGCACGCAGGTGGACGACCTGCTGGGCGAGGTGCGGGCCCGCGCCGAGGCGGGCGAGCGGGTGCTCGTCACCACCCTCACCAAGCGCATGGCCGAGGACCTGACCGAGTACTACACCGACGTGGGCGTCCGCTGCCGCTACCTGCACTCCGACATCGACACGCTGGAGCGGAGCGCGGTCATCCGGGACCTGCGCCGCGGCGAGTTCGACGTGCTCATCGGCATCAACCTGCTCCGGGAGGGGCTCGACATCCCGGAGGTGTCGCTGGTGGCGGTGCTCGACGCGGACAAGGAGGGGTTCCTGCGGTCCGAGGTCTCGCTGGTCCAGACCATCGGGCGCGCCGCACGAAACGTGAACGGCAGGGTGATCCTGTACGCCGACGCCCGGACCGAGTCGATCCGGCGGGCCCTGGAGGAGACCGGCCGGCGCCGGGAGATCCAGCGAGCCTACAACCTGGAGCACGGGATCACGCCCCAGACGGTGAAGCGGAACATCACCGACCTGGGCATGGCCGTGGTGGAGGCCGACTGGGTCACGGTGCCCATGGCGGCCGAGGAGGGGGCCGAGTACCGGCCGGAGGAGATCCCCGCCATCGTGGCGGAGCTGGAGCGCGAGATGAAGGAGGCGGCCCAGGCGCTGGAGTTCGAGAAGGCGGCCCGGATCCGGGACCGGATCCTGGCCATGAAGGATCTCCAGCTCGGCCTCCCCGCCAAGGCCGCCGGCGCGAGGGGCCTGCTCGGCTCGGGCGCGCTGGCCGGCGCGGCGGCCATGGGGAGGCTCCGGGGCAGCCGCCGGCCGCAGCAGAGGCGAAGGAGGAGGTAAGTCTACGTATTCGTTCGGCCACGCGCGCGGGCCGCGGGACGACGCCATTGATGGCGTGGGCGAAATTCCGAGCGTTAGGCACCCTGGGAGCGCACGTCCCTCGATGTACCGTAGCTGCCGGTGCTGGACGGAGCCGGGGCGGTTCGACGAGAAGTCCGAGGATTGGGCGTCAGTCGCTCGTTTCTTGCCAGGGGCACGAGTTCGCGAAGGAAGTACTGGGGCGTAGGGAGTGTCGATGATGAACGACACGCGAGGTGTCTCTGAGGAAGAGCGGCGACTTCTGCGCGTGCTCTTCCACGCGAATGAGTCCCCGGACGGCAGGCCGAAGGCGGCTCACTTCCGGATCGCGAACTTCGCCATCGCGACGCCTCAGGCCGCGCGCTATGCGCCAGACGGCGTCGCCGGCTTGGCACTCTTCAGCACGATGACTCGGACGCGCTCGAGCATGCGCTGCTGCGCCTTGTCGAGGGTCTTGGGCGGGTTGGCGACCAGCGCGAGGAAGCGGTCGACGGCGCGCGGGTGGTAGTTGACCATCTCGCGAGCGCCGCCCTTCCTGACCTTGACGGCACACTTGCCGTCGTCAGGGAGGTTGAAGGCGCGCACCAGGACGGACACGTACGCCTGCTGCAGCCCAAGTGCCTGCGCGAGCGCCTTCTGGCTGAGCGTGTAGCCCGCGCCGATGGGGTCGGCGACGACGAGCGCAGTGGCAAGGTCGGGCTCCTTGCCATCGCCAACGAGCTGAATGGCGGCAGGCAACGAACCGGCCACCTGCGGCGCTATGGCCTTCACCAGGATGTTCAGCGTCGTCTGGATCCGGTCGATGGCCGAGGCCTGCTTGCTCAGCGCCTCGACCATTGCCACGAAGCTGGCGCGGTAGTCCTCGGCCAGGTCGGCCTGGATGTCCTTGATGACCTTGGCGAGTTCCGGAGGCAGCCCAAGCGCGTCGATGGCCTTGGCGCCCAGCTCCTTGACGTCGGCCATCCTACTTCCCGGCGGTCGTGGCGCTCGCCAGCTTCTTCAGGCGGTCGAGGTTGGTCGCGAGGCGGTGAACCCTTGCCGCGCTATCGGAAAGGCGCGGCAACCCACCGACCATGCGTTGAGCGACGCGTAGGCTGGTCTCGGTCGGAGCCGAAGTCTTCGGCGGAACGGGCGACTCGGCCGAGGCCATGGCGGAAGTCGGCAAAGGCCCGCCGCTGGCCAGCCAACGCATGGCCGCTGCGCGCCTACTCGTCGTCTTCTTGGCGGGCTGCATCGGTGACCTCTCCGAACTGGGTCAGGGCGGCCGAGTCGAAATAGAAGGGGAGCAAGCCCTCGGCAACCTTCCATCCCTTCACGGCGCGCTGAACACCACCATACTTAGCATAGAAGCCGGACACGGCAGGAAACGCAGCAAGTACAAGTCCTTCGCACCCCAACTCGCCGGCTCTGGTGGCAGCTAGTGCGAGGGTAAAGGCGCCCGCCAAGGTGCCCCGAAGGGGTGGCAAGACCTCGAGGTAGTCGAGCCGGTAGAGCTTTCGGCCCTCGAGCTGTACCACCGTCTTGGCGGTGGACCAGATGGAGACCAGTTCACCGGCGGAGCCAACCAGTCCGAAGCACTCCTTGGCCCGCTTGGCGATGGCCACCCATCGCCAGTGATGGTGGACGTCCGTCGGAAGGCGAAGGGGCGGCCAAGTCGCGTCCACCTGGTCCAGTCGAGGCCGACTCGGTACGACCAGCGACACAGGGCCCAGGCCATCGACAAGCCAGGTTGCCGTGAGTAGGTCCGATGCCCTTGAGCGCCGAATAGCCATGCGGGAGGCGCAGCCCTTCAGTTCCGGCTCTTGGGCTTGGCCGCCGACGGAGCCGGTTCGCCGCCGAAGCGGCTCCCTTGCGCTGCCGCCACAAGCTTGGCCCTCGCCCTCGCCTTGCACTCGTCGCGGAACCCCTGCTTCACGTCCTCAGCGTAGCGCTCGTGCCTGACCTTGAGGAGGCGGGCGAGATCGCTGATGGTGAGGCGATTGCCCCGCTTGCCTTCGTGGAAGTCTTGGCCGAGGGCATCGTAAAGCTCTTCAAAGGCAGTACCGTTGTTGCTCCAGACCCAGGGACGTTGTGACTCGCGACGACTGCGTCGTGACTTCATCCTCGGTGAGTCAATGAGTCGTTCCATGGGATTGGCGTCCACGTTTCTGGGATGGGAGCGACATGCCTACCTGAACAGCTCGCTCAAGGGGGCCCGACGCTGGCCCGCTCTCCCTTCAGCATCGCGTCCACGATGGCCGCCCTGCCTCCCGGTCCCGGCAAGGCGAGAATCGCCATCCTGAGCACGGAGATGGGGCGAGCCGGCTCGACGGTGAAGACGGCGCCAGCTAGCAACGCAATGACGGCGACGGCATTGGCGGCAAGCTTCGGCCCGCCAAGGACGGCAACATTGAGGGTTCCTCGGTGGAGCACTTGTTCCACTGCCGCCGGCAGCTCGTCGGGCGTGGCTACCGAACCCAGTTCGCCTGAGACTCCGGCGACACGGTCGAGGCCTACGACCACGATTCCTCCGTGGGGATAGCGGCGTGGGCGCTGGAGACGCTAGGGAATTCCTCTAGGATGGGGCTCGGGCCCCGAGCTACCTGTCAACGCGCTGCCCACGGCAGTCTTTGAGTGGGGGCGAGGCCGATGCTGAGAGTACGAGTGGGTGACATGCCCGCTCTGCTCTCACCCCGCATCGATCCGGTGGATCCCGGCGCGCCGGGCCGCCGCCAGGGCCGCGTCGATCTCCGCGCGGGTCGGCGCCCTCGCGATCTCCGGCGCCTCCGCTGCCCGGTGGCAGGGGCGGTACTGGTCCATCACGTTCACGTAGGTGTCGGGGGAGACCTGACGGGCGAGGAAGCGCATCACCGCCTCCGTGCCGGCGAGGCCGCCGGGGAGCACGAGATGGCGCACGAGGAGGCCGCGGACGGCCACGCCGCGCGCGTCCAGGGCGAGGTCGCCCACCTGCCGGTGCATCTCCTTCAGCGCCGCCCGGTTCACCCGGACGTAGTCGCGCACCCCGGAGAGGCGGTGGGCCACGCGGTCGTCGGCGTACTTGGCGTCGGGCATGTAGACGTCCACGGCGCCGTCGAGGAGCGCCAGGGCGGAGCGGGCGTCGTAGCCGCCGGTGTTGTAGACGACGGGCAGGCGGAGCCCCATCCCGGCGGCGAGGTCGAGCGCCTCCAGGATCTGCGCCACCACGTGGCTCGGCGAGACGAGGTTCACGTTCTCGCAGCCGCGCTCCTGCAACCCCAGCATGAGCCCGGCCAGCTCCGCGGCCTCCACCTCGCGCCCCTCTCGCTTCCAGGAGATCTCCCAGTTCTGGCAGTAGAGGCAGCGCAGGTTGCAGGAGGAGAAGAAGACGGTCCCCGAGCCGCCGATCCCCCGGATCGGCCGCTCCTCCCCGTGGTGCGGGAAGGCCGCGTGCACGACGGCCCACCGCCCCGTCCGGCAGACCGCGCCCTTCTCCGAGATCGTCCGGTTCACCCGGCAGTTGCGGGGGCAGAGGTCGCAGGAGCGGAGCCGCTCGACCGCCTGCCGGGCCCGCTCGGTCAGCTCGCCCGACCGGTGCAGGCGCAGGTAGCCGGGCTCGGGGTCGGGCGGACCGGGGCGGGGGAGGGAGGTGTCGGTGCCCACACGGGAATTCTAGCGCTCCCGCGCGCGATCTCGCCGCCCTGCCGAGGCGGCGCGGCCCGGCTGCCCGGCCCCGATGGGTCGCTGGCGCCGGCCCGCGCCCGGGGCGGGCGTAGAATGTGAACGTCCAGTGAACAAGGGGGAGCACCATGAGAAGGTTCGGGATCGCGGTCGCGCTGCTCTCGCTCGCGGCCTGTGGAGGTGATGACGCCCCGCCAGCGCTCTTCGGAGGGTTCACGCCCTTGGGCGGAGGCGCGCTGCTGGTCCCGGCGCAGAGCTGCACGCTCGGGACGAACACGGTCACGCTCTCGGCCGTGGCGGTCGGGCTCACGAGCTACGCCGACGCCTGCGACGTGGTGGCGGCGACCGAGGCCTACGTCTGCGGCGACAAGGCCAGCGCCACCATCGTCTTCGGGATCGGCATCCGCATGAACGCGTGGAACCTGCCCATCGCCGACGCCGGGACGGGAACGTGGGTCGTCACCTCGAACCCGCAGGCGGACGGAAACGGGACGGCCGAGCTCGCCGTGGCGGTGGCGAACCAGAGCGACGCGGCCTGCGCCTCGCGCCCGGGCTCGCCGCTCGAGGCGACCTCGGGCCGGGTGACCCTCGCGGCGGTGAGCGACGTGGCGGCGACGGGCGACGTCTCCCTGGGGTTCGAGAACGGGAGCCGTTTCGCGGAGCCCTTCGACGTCCCGGTCTGCCCCGCCTCGTTCGACCTGTGCGCGGCCCTGAACGGGACCACCGCCTGCGGCGGACCCTACCCCACGCCCTGCGTCCCGTAGGGCTGCGCCGCCGACGCCTCCCGGCCGGCGCGGAGAGTCCCGCGCCCGGTTAGACTCTCCTCGTCCGTGGACGAGGCCCTGAAGAAGAAGCTCGACGAGCTGCCCGCCCAGCCCGGCTGCTACCTCATGAAGGACCGCCGGGGGGCGGTGATCTACGTGGGCAAGGCCTCGAGCCTGCGCGCGCGCGTCCGCTCCTACTTCGACGCCGGGAGGGGGGACGGCCGGCTCTTCGTGGGCTACCTCGACGAGCTGCTCGGCGACGTCGAGGTGATCGTCACCCGCTCCGAGAAGGAGGCGGTGCTCCTCGAGAACGAGCTCATCAAGAAGCACCGGCCCCGCTTCAACGTCCGGCTCCGCGACGACAAGGACTTCATCGTCCTGCGCCTCGACGAGCGCCACCCGTACCCGCGGCTGGAGGTGCGGCGCGCCCGGGAGCGACGCGCGCCGGGGGCCCGGTATTTCGGGCCCTACTCCTCGGCCTCGGCCATCCGCGAGACGCTCCGGATCGTGAACCGGCACTTCCAGCTCCGGACCTGCACCGACCACGTCCTCGAGCACCGGCGGCGCCCCTGCATCCTGCACCAGATCAAGCGCTGCCCGGCTCCCTGCGTGTACGAGATCCCGCCGGAGGAGTACCGCCGCTCGGTGGAGGACGCCGTCGAGTTCCTGGAGGGGCGGGAGTCCGAGCTCGTGGAGCGGCTGCGCTCCCGCATGGACGAGGCCGCGGCGGCGCTCGCCTTCGAGGACGCGGCCCGCCTGCGCGACCAGCTCCAGGCGGTGGAGCGGAGCCTGGAGAAGCAGCGCGTGCTCATGTCCGACCGGGCCGACCGCGACGTGCTCGGGCTGCACCGGGAGGGGCCGGACCTGGTGGTGCAGGTGCTGGCCATGCGCGCCGGCAAGCTGCAGGAGAGCCACGCCCACCCCTTCGCCGGCCGCGAGTTCCCGGACGACGAGATCCTCTCCTCGTTCCTCTCCCTCTACTACGAGCGGACGCCCCCGCCGGACGAGGTGCTCCTGCCCATCGAGCCGACCGGGATGGAGGCGCTGGCCGAGGTCCTCTCCGAGCGGCGGGGCCGGCGGGTGCGGCTCCTCACGCCGCAGCGCGGGGCGAAGGCCGACCTGCTCGAGGTGGCCGCCCGGAACGCCGCCCAGAGCTTCCGGAGCTGGCAGGAGAAGGACGAGCGGCGCGACCGGGCCCTGGCCGGGCTGGTCCGCTCGCTCCACCTGGCCCGCCCGCCCAGCTGGATCGAGTGCTACGACATCTCCACCTTCCAGGGCGCGCTGGCGGTGGGGTCCGGCGTCTCCTTCCGGGAGGGCGAGCCCGACAAGGACGGCTACCGGCGCTACAAGGTGAAGACGGTCGGGTCCCAGGACGACTTCGCCATGCTGCACGAGGTGATCGGGCGGCGGCTCCGGCGGGCCATCGCGGAGGGCAGCTTCCCGGACCTGCTGGTGGTGGACGGCGGGAAGGGCCAGCTCCAGGCGGCGCTGGCGGCCGCGCGCGACCTGGGCGTCGCCACCTCGCCGGTGGCGGGCATCCCGGGCGCGCCCTTCGTCGAGATGGTGGGTCTCGCCAAGTCGCGGCTGCTGGACGAGCGGGCCTTCGGGACGGCGCGGGTGGTCGGCCGGCGCTCGCGCCGGGGCACGGCGGGGGCGCTCGTCGACGCGGCCGAGGCGCGGGAGCGGGGCTTCGTCCCGGAGCTGGCCCGGAGCGCCGAGCGCGTCTTCCTTCCCGGACGCAAGGACCCGGTGGTGCTCCGCCAGAACTCGGCCGAGCTGTTCCTGCTCGCCCGGATCCGCGACGAGGCGCACCGGTTCGCCATCGACTTCCACCGCAAGCTCCGGCGGGAGCGGACGCTCGCGAGCGTGCTGGAGGAGATCCCGGGCGTGGGGGAGGGGAGGCGCAAGGCCCTGCTCCGCCACTTCGGATCGCTCAGGCGCGTGCGCGAGGCCACGGCCGGGGAGATCGAGCAGGTGGAGGGGTTCGGCCCCCGGCAGGCCCGGGAGGTGTGGGAGTTCTTCCACGGGAACGGGCCCGGGGAGGAGAGGCCCGGTCCGGGGCCGAGCGAGGCGGAGATCGACGCGGCGCTGGCCGAGGAGGAGGCGCCGGACCGGACCGACTCCCCGCCCGGGAGCGACCAGAGCCCCCCGGCCCCGCATCTGCTAGTGTCCCCATCCCCGAGGAGGAACGGAACGTGACAGACGGAAAGACGAAGCCCCCCGCCGTCGACCTGGTGGCCCTCGCGCCCATCGTGGACGCGCTCTGCCAGGGCGCCGCGGGCCTGACCGGCTTCCCCTCCGGGGGACGGGCGGTGCTCCCCTCGCGCGAGGCGGTCATCCAGATCGTCGAGGACCTGCGCTCGGTGATCTTCCCGGGCTACTTCGGCACGAGCGACCTGCACGACGAGAGCCTGCACTACTACATCGGCGCGACGCTGGCCCGGGCGCTGCGCGCCCTGGAGGAGCAGGTCCGGCGCGGCCTCGCCTTCTGCGAGCGGCACGACTACGAGAGCTGCGAGCACTGCTCCGAGACGGCCCAGGCGGTCACCAAGGCCTTCCTGGCCCGCATCCCGGAGATCCGCCGGCTCGCCCACACCGACGTGGAGGCCGCCTACGAGGGGGACCCGGCCCTGAAGTCGCGGGACGAGGCGATCTTCGCCTACCCGGGGCTCTACGCCACCACCGCCCAGCGCATCGCCCACGAGCTGCACGTGCTGGGCGTGCCGCTCATCCCGCGGATCATGACCGAGTGGGCGCACACCACCACCGGCATCGACATCCACCCGGGCGCCTCCATCGGCGAGAAGTTCTTCATCGACCACGGGACCGGGGTGGTGATCGGCGAGACCTCGATCATCGGCTCGCGCGTCCGCATCTACCAGGGAGTCACGCTGGGCGCGAAGAGCTTTCCGCTCGACGAGACGGGCAAGCCCATCAAGGGCATCGACCGCCACCCGGTGGTGGAGGACGACGTGGTCATCTACGCGGGGGCGACCATCCTGGGGCGGATCACCATCGGCAAGGGGTCGTCGATCGGGGGCAACGTCTGGCTCACGCAGGGCGTGCCGCCGGGCAGCCGGATCACGCAGGCCGACTCGCGTTGAGGCGCGGCGGGGGGAGCGAGACCGTGGCGAACCCCTGGCACGACGTCGAGCTGCCTCGATACGTCGAGGAGCCGATCCCGGCGATCATCGAGATCGCGACCGGCTCCAAGGTGAAGTACGAGCTCGACAAGAGGTCGGGCCTCCTCCTGGTCGACCGCGTCCTCTTCTCGGCGGCCCACTACCCGGCGAACTACGGCTTCGTGCCGCGCACCTATTGCGACGACGGCGACCCGCTCGACATCCTGGTGCTCTGCAGCGAGGAGATCCAGCCGCTCTCGATCATGCGCGCCAAGGTGATCGGGGTCATGCCCATGCGCGACGACAAGGGGCAGGACGACAAGCTCATCGCGGTCCACGCCGACGACCCGAACTACTCCGACTACGGCGACGTCTCCGAGATCCCGGCCCACCGCATGCGGGAGCTGAAGCGCTTCTTCGAGGACTACAAGGGGCTCGAGCACAAGAAGGTGCTGGTCTCGGAGCCGCAGGGCCGCTCGGAGGCGCTCGTGGTCCTCCGCGACGCCATCCGGCTCTACGACCGGGAGCGCGACCGGCTCATGGGGAAGGCCCCGGGCGCACCGCCCGCGCCGCGCCCGCGGGCCCGCGGGAAGCCGCCGGCGGGCCGGCGGCGGGCCGGGAGGCGGTGACCGGTCGGCGAGCGGGGATTCCCGCGTGCCTAGAGCCGGAAGTGGGCCACCACCATCGCCGAGAGCGTTTCGTCGTCCACGTCGCCGAAGTACGGGTTCAGGCCCAGCTCGGCCCCGAGCCGGAAGCCGGGACTGACGGCGAAGGTGCCGCCCACCGCGAAGCGCATCATGAGGCCGATCTCGGTACCGCTGTCCTCGAAGGTACCGCCGATGCCGGTCTCCGAGTAGGACCAGAAGTCGATGAAGAGCCCGAGCCCGGCGTCGCCGTACAGCTCGAAGGCCGGCGAGAGCGGGATGGAGAAGCGGGCGGCCGGGACGATCTTGAGGACGTTGGCGCTGGTTTCGACGGTCTCGGCGAAGAAGGGGTCCGTGTAGGAGTCCGAGAACCGCGTGAAGCCGAGCGAGCCGATCCAGGAGAGCCGGATCCTCGGGGAGAGCGGCATGGAGGAGAAGGTGCCGTCCAGGCGGAGGGCGAGGCCGGTGTCGCCGGCGCCGTCCTCCATGCCGGCGGCCACGCCCCAGGGCGTGACCGGGGCGGCCGGGGCGACGGTGGTGGCAGTAGCCTCCGCGCTCGCGGTGGCGGGCGCGGCGAGGAGGAAGACGAGAGCAGCCATGGCGGCGGGCGTGCGGCGAACGAGCATCGCTTCTCCCTTCGGAGGATGCACGAGACGAGGGACTCCGAGCGCGAAACGATAGCAGGAGCGGTCACCTACAGTCAAACATGCGCACGACCCACGCAGATCGCACGAGGCGGCGTGGCGAGTGATGCGTGCCGCTCGCATCGCGGACGGTGCCGCGGTCCTGCTCGCCCCGGGCGAGCGCAAGACGCCGCCGGTCGGCATCGCCAACGCCGCCGGGCGCCCGGTTCCGCGGCCGGGTGCTGACCGCTCCCGCGCCCAGCGGCGCACCCGGGGTGCGCCTGGACCGGCGGCGCGGATCCGCGCATGGTGGGTCAAGTCGGCTCGCTTCCTTCGAACCGCCTGGGCGGCGCCGGCGGGTCGGAGAGGCCCCACTCTTGCTTCTCCGTCGCTTCCGGACCTCTTCCAGGAAAGGAAGACACGCACATGAAAGCAGTTCCGACCGCCCTGCTCGCGCTCGCCGCCCTGGCGCTTCTCGCGGCTCCTCCCGCCCGCGGGCAGAACCTCTCGGGAAAGAAGGTGATGTTCCTGAACTCGTATCACGAAGGGTACGAGTGGAGCGATGAGATCGAAAAGGGCGTGAGGATGGTACTCGGCCCCACCGGCGCCCGGCTCGAGTTCTACCGGATGGACACCAAGCGGAACCAGAGCGAGGAGTTCCGCAAGCAGGCCGGCGAGAAGGCGCGCGCGGCCATCGAGGCGTTCCGGCCCGACCTCGTCATCGCCGCCGACGACAACGCGGTGAAGTACGTGCTGGTCCAGTACTACAAGAACGCGAAGCTCCCCTTCGTCTTCTGCGGCGTGAACTGGGACGCCTCCAGGTACGGGCTGCCCTTCTCGAACGCGACCGGCATGGAGGAGGTGGCGCTCGTGAAGGAGTTGCTCGAGAACCTGCGCGTCTACGCCAAGGGGAAGCGGGTGGGCTTCCTCACCGTGGACAGCGAAACCGAGCGGATCGAGGGGCCCTGGTACACGAAGCGCCTCGGCCTCAGCTTCACCAGGGAGAGCTACGTGAAGACGCTGGCCGACTGGAAGGCCGAGTTCGCCAGAATGCAGAACGAGGTCGACGTGCTCCTTCTCGGAAACTACTCGGGCATCAACGACTGGGACGAAAAGGAGGCGGCCGCCTTCGCCCTCGCCAACACCCGCGTTCCCTCGGGCGGCATGTACGACTTCATGATGCCCTACTCCATGTTGGGTCTGGTCAAGGTCGCCGAGGAGCAGGGGATCTGGTCCGCCAAGACGGCCGTCAAGATCCTCCAGGGCACCCCACCCTCCAAGATCGCCGTCCTCCAGAACAAGCAGGGCAAGACGATGATCAACCTGAAGCTCGCCCAGAAGGGCGGCGTCGTCTTCAGGCCAGAGCTGACCCGCAACGCCCAGGTAATGAAGTAGCGGCGTCCTCTCCGCCGCTCGCCATTACTGGAAATGGGTTGGCGAGTCCGGCGACTCGGAGGAGGCGCGGCTCCGTGGGGCGGCGCGCCAGGGATGACGCGGAAGCTCGACCGGTCGAGGACGCCGCGCCGGTAGCTGCCGCGAGCCACAAACAGGCATCGAAGGGTGGGGTCCCGGCGAGATCGCAGGTGGCAACATCTGCGCGCAGGGTCCCTCCGAGCCCTGGGACCGTCA